>JAPOLI010000069.1 GCA_029977205.1 bacterium | reverse complement strand
TACCTCCCCGATGACGCCCCGCATGCGGCGGGCGTCTACTCGGCACGCACGTGGTGGCATTCCCGCGGTCCGGACTCCGACGCCGCGAAGGCCCACCTGCACATCGGACGCGTCAGCGCGCCGGTGCTCCTCGTGCAGGGGACGGAGGACGTCATCGTGGATCCCGCAGACGCCGAGCGGCTCCCGGCGGCGGCGCGGGGCGCGGGGGACTACGCCGCGACCGTCGCCCTGGGGAGCGGCGCGGGGCATGACTTCGGCGACCACGACGGCACGTTCGCAGCCGTCCGCGACTGGCTCCTCGCTACCGCCTAGGCCGTGGCGGGCCTCCGGGCGCGCACGATCACGTCAATGGCGGCACGCGGTCCATCGGGCGTGCTGACGACCCGCTCCACGGGCTCCGCCCGCTCGATGACCAGGCCCTCATCGAGCCCGGCGGTCACCTGCTCTGCGGTCTGGAGGATTGCCGGGTCCTGCGGGCCCCCGACGCCCCCGTCGAGGTTCGCGAGATCGTGCCCGATGAGGAGGAAGGTGCCGCCGGGCGCGAGGGCGCCTGACGCACGCCCGAGCACCGTCGCGAGCACAGCCGCCGGCACCTGCACGTAGAGCGCGAGCACCAGGTCGTACGCATCGGCGTCCGGCTGGTACGTCGCGAGATCGGCGACGACCGCGGTGATGGCCGCGCCGGCCTGCCGCGCCATCTCCGTGGCCCGATCGAGCCCCACACGCGAGAAGTCCACGGCGGTGACGTCCCACCCGCGTGCGGCCAGCCACGCGGCATTGCGCCCCTCCCCGGCCCCGAGGTCGAGCGCGCGCCCGGCGGGGAGATCGGCCGCCTCCGCGGCGAACAGGCGGTTCGGCTCCGCGCCCCATGCGAGGCCCGGAGCCGAGTACCTGCGGTCCCACGCTGCGGCATCAGTGCCCGAAGCGCACCTCCGGCAGCACCCGGGTGAGCCACGCGGGCGTCCACCATGCCCACGTCCCGGCGAGGCGGAGCGCCACCGGCACGAGCAGGAGCCGCACGAGGACGGCGTCGAGCAGCACGGCGACGCCGAGGATGATCCCCATCTCCTTCGGCGGCAGCGGGCCGGAGAGGGCGAAGGTGAAGAACACCGCCACCATCACCGCTGCGGCCGCGAGGATCACCCGCCCGGAGTGCGCGAGGCCACCGAGCGTGGCCTCCCTCGGATCGTGTGAGCGGTCCCAGTGCTCCCGCGCCGATGAGAGCAGGAACACCGTGTAGTCCATCGAGATCGCGAAGATCATCGCGAAGAAGAACACGGGTCCCCAGGCGTCGAGGAATCCCTGCGCCTCGAATCCGAGCAGGCCTGCGCCCCACCCATCCTGGAATATCAACCGGGCGACGCCGAAGGCCGCGCCCACGGCGAGCAGGTTGGTGATCACGCCGATGGCCGCGACCACGGGGGCCTGGAATGCCACGAGGAGCAACAGGAACCCGAGCACCAGCACGATGCCGATGACGATCGGCGTGTATGTGCTGAGGGCCGCGGACAGATCGGCCTGTTCCGCGGCCGCCCCGCCGATCATCACCCCGGCGGGCAGGGCCGCGCGCAGGCGGTCGATGGTCTCGGCCGTCTCCGCGGTGGACGGTCCCGTCGTGGGGATCGCCTGGACCATCGCGAGGCCGCTGCCCCCATCCCGGGGCGGCATTGCGGCCGCGATTCCCGAGTCCCGGCCCGCGATGCCCTGAGCCGCCTGCATCTCGCCGGCGGGGCCGACCAGCTGCAACGTCCCGGGTGCACCCGGCCCGAACGTGTCACTCACCAGCTCGTATCCCTGCCGTGAGCCGTCGTCCTGCGGGACGACGCTGATCGACGGCATGCCGGTCTTCAGTCCCACGACGGGCACGGCCAGGATGAGCAGCGCGAGCAGGGCCGGAATGCCGAACAGCGCCGGACGGCTCCACAGCCTCTCTCCCCAGCGCGCAAACCGCGCGGACCGGTGATCGCCGGAGTGCGCCCACTTCAGCGCACCCTTGTCCACCCGCGGGCCGAGCTTCGCGAGCACGGCCGGGAGCAGGGTGAGGGTCGCCAGCAGGATGAAGACGACCGAGATCATGATCCCGAGCGCCATCGAGCGGAATGCGGGGCTCGGCACGATCATCACCGCCGACAGCGAGATAAGCACCGTGAGGCCCGAGAACAGTACGGCCTTCCCCGCGGTATCCATGGTCTCCGCGGTCGCATCGACCGGGCTGCGCCCTGAGCCGAACAATGCCCCGCGGAACCGCTGGACGATGAACAGCGCGTAGTCGATGCCGAGCGCGAGCGCGAACATCAGGGCGAAGTTCATCGCCCAGATCGACACGTCGAACATCAACGTGGTCAGGTACAGCGCTCCGGCGGTCGCGACGAGCCCCAGGATCGTGAGGAGCAGAGGCAGGCCCGCAGCCACGAGCGCCCCGAAGGCGAGCACCAGGATCGCCAACGTGACCGGCCAGGACAGCAGCTCGCTGGTCATCATCGCCGAGCGGTTGGCCTCATTGAAGTCGGACCACATGCCTGACGCGCCCGTGAGGTACACAGATACCCCGTCTCCGCCGTCGGCGGCGAGGTCGGCCTTGAGCCGGTCGGCCGCACGGACCATCTGCGTCGAGTCGAGCGCGGCGCCGCCCATCACGATGGCGGTGTGTCCGTCGCGCGAGATGGTCTGGCCTGGCGTGGGAGCAACCACCTGGGAGATGGCACCATCAGCCTCGAGCGTGCGGGTCACCCGCGCGACCGCGGCGCCGAATTCCGGGGAGCTGCTCACGGCCTCCGGCGAGTGAACGACGACCATCAGTGCATTCGCGGAGTTGCCCCCGAAGTTCTCCTGGATCATCTGGCGGGCGGCCACCGACTGGGATCCGGTGTCCTCCCATCCGGCCCCGGACAGGGACGACTCCACCCGCGGGGCCAGGAAGCCCAGTCCGAGGGCGATGACGATCCAGATGGCCGCGACCCACCGTCCGTGGGTCGCCGACCAGCGACCGAGGCGCCCGATCGGTCCGATCGCCGGCACGGGGTCCGTCATCGGCGGCAGCCCTCCAGCCCGAACAGCCGACGCATCACGAGCGACGACGGGCAGTCACCGAAGCCGACGTACATCCACTGGGACGCACCGACGAACACGGTGAGCAGGAGGAACCACGGGCTGACCGTGACGGCCAGGATGACGCTCAGGATCGTCACCGTGCCAGCCATCAGGAAGAGCACCCTCTCCAGCGGCCAGCGGGGTGATGCACTCATCGGGAGGCCTCCCCGGACACCAGCGCCTGCATCTCGCCCAGCTGGCGCCGCAGGCTGCCGCAGACGTGCTCGCACATGTCGAACACGCTCTGGTCGGCGATCGAGTAGTTGACGGCATTGCCCTGCCGCTCCCTGCTCACGAGGCCCATCGAGTGCAGGAGGGCGAGGTGCTTCGAGACGTTCTGCTGCGAGGTGCCCACCGCGTGGGCGATCGCGCCGACCGAGGATGAGCCGTCTCGCAGGTGGTCGAGGATGCGGATGCGCATGGGCTCGCCGAGCGCCTTGAAGCGCTCTGCGATGAGGTCCGCGAGGGTGTCGGGAATGGGGTGGGGAATCGCCACGTCGATGCTCCTGGTTCGTTGGCGGGGCCAACCTACTGAACAACCAAATAGTTGTCAAGATGTGAACCGGGACCGGTGACCGCGGCGGCGCGCGGCAGGGAACGCGCCCCCCGGCGGAGAAACGGCAGGCCATGACGACGCCCCGCACCCTCACGCTGTCGGACGCCGCCGAGGTGTGCGGCACCACCAAGAAGGCGCTTGAGCGGCGCGCCGAGCGCGGGACCCTCGCGGTCAGCCACCGGGGCGGCGTGCGGGTGGTGGAGGTGGCGGAGCTCGTGCGCGTGGGCCTGCTCGACACCGGCACGGAGGTGCAGGTGCCCGCGGGGGAGAGCGCCGTCGATCGCCCGCTCGCGGTGCTGGCACGCCGTCTTGCCGAGGCCGATGCGGACCTCCGAGAGATGCGGACATCGCTGGAGGCCACCGAGGCGGCACTCCGGCGCGCGCGGGAGGATGCCCGCCTGCTCCGCGCCCGCCTCGCGCACGTGACGCCGTCGGGTGACCTGCTGGCAGAGACGGCCTAGTCGCCTGCCGCGCCGCGGGCACGCCGCCGCCCGCCCGCACCGGTAGCGTGCCGGTGGTGGAGGACCTGCCCGAGCCAGACGATGTGGTGGTGGAGCTCCACCCCGGGATGTCCGGGGACGGCCCACCCACGTCCGATGATGATGCGTCGCCCCCCGCACCGGAGGTGGATGCCCTCGCCGTGATCGGCGTGCCGGGCGCCTTCGCGGCGCTCGAGGCGCATCGGGCGCTCTCGGCCGGCAGTGACGTGATGCTGGTAACGGGCGACGTGGACCTCGCTGATGAGGTGGCGCTCAAGCACCGCGCCGCCGATGCGGGCCGCATCGTCCTCGGGCCGGGCAGCGACACGGCGATCGTCGACGGAATCGGCATCGGGGTGGCCAATGTCGTGGCCTCCGGGCGCATCGGCGTCGTTGCGACCTCGGGATCCGGCGCGCAGGAGGCCTCGGTGCTGCTCGATCGCTTCGGCCTCGGCGTGAGCCGCGTGCTCGTGACCGGGCCACGCGACCTCACCGACGAGGTGGGTGCGGTGTCGTCGATCGCCGCGATGCGCCGGCTCGCGGATGATCCGGATACGGATGTCGTGGTGCTGGTGGCGGAGGGCTTCTCTGCCCGTGGTGCCGAGGCGGCACTCGCGG
>JAPOLI010000068.1 GCA_029977205.1 bacterium | reverse complement strand
TCGCCGTCGAAGATTCCCGCGACAGCGGCGCCCGTGAGATTGATCGGTGTGGTCACGCCATCGATGTTCGTCGGCACGGCGACCGCGCCGAGGAGCGTCGGGAAGTAGTAGACCGTCGCGCCCATGGCCTTCTGCTCATCGGCGTCGAGCGGGGCGTCCGACCCAGCCCAGGCGACGGTGCCCTCCGTGAGGTCCTTGATGCCCGCGCCCGAGCCCTTGCCGGTGTAGCTGCAGGTCTCGGATTCCTGGCACCACTTCGTGTACGCGACCTGCGGGAAGGTGGCGCCTGAGCCAATAGCCGCGCCCGCCGGGGCGTCGCCGCCACTGGACGTCGTGTCGGTGCCGCTGCTCGATCCGCACCCGGCGACGATGAGAGAGGCAGAGGCGATGAGCACGCCACCTGCCATGAGGATGCTGCGCTTCATGTGCGAGTACTCCTGAGGAAGGTTCATGTGGGGGGAACGCTATGGGCACGCACGCGCACCGTTGCCGAGATGTAACACGGCGTTCACAACCCGGCGCGGCCCGGTCGGCGAGGGGTCCCCGCCGCAGCGCCGTGCGGCCGGTCGGCCCGGGCTACCAGTCCACGGGAACGACCGCACCACCCTGCGCGGAGGAGGCGTCCGCCGCCTCAAGCACGGCCACCACGTCGGCGCCATGCGCGCCGTCGGTGAGGGGCGGGTGGTCACCGCGAAGCGACGCGGCGAAGTGGTCGATCTCGCTGCGAAGCGGCTCGGCACCCACCAGGCGCGGGGCGTGCATGTCGCCCGCGCGGGTGAGCAGCTTGAACTGCGCGAAGCTCTCGCCCACCTCGGGAGCACGCTGGCCGAGCGGCACCTCCTGGCCGTCCTCGTCATGCGCCACCACGCCGGTGTCGTAGATGCGGATGGGGCTGTCGCCGTCGGTGTCGTCGTACACCGCCATGGCCTTCGAGCCGACGATCGTGAGAAGGCGCACCTTGCGCGGGTCGAGCCACGACTCGTGGATGTGCACGACCGGTCCTGCATCGAATTCAAGCGTGACGAATGCGACGTCCTCGAGCTCGCGGCTGAGGAGCGCGTACTGGCGACTCGACACTCGCGCCGGGCGGTCGTCCAGCAGGTAGAGGGCGATGGCGATGTCGTGGGGCCCGAGGTTCCACAGGGCGTTCAGGTCGTCCCGGATGATCCCGAGGTTCAACCGCTGGCTGTAGACGTAGAGGACATCGCCCAGCGAGCCGTCGGCGATCAGCTGCCGCAGGTAGCGCACCGGCTCGGAGAACAGGAAGGTGTGGCCCACCATCAGCACGAGGCCCTTGCTGTCGGCGAGCGAGGTGAGGCTGCGGGCCTCCGCCCCGGTGAGCGCCAGCGGCTTCTCCACCATCACGCCGGCGCCCGCCTCAAGGCACTGCCGGGCGTGCTCGGCGTGCATCGACGCCGGCGTCGCCAGCACCACGCCATCGGCGGCTCCCTGCGCGAGCGCCTCGCCCAGGTCGCTGAAGGCGGGGCACCCGTAGCGGTCCGCCGCCGCGCTGCGAAGCGCAGGGTCGGGATCGACGATCCACGCCAGGTCGCACTCGCGCGACTCATAGATGTTGCGGGCCAGCTTGCTGCCCCAATAGCCGACGCCGGTCATCCCGATGCGCACGCTGTCCGCCATTACCGCCGCTTTCCGTCGTAAGAGGTATGACCCGCTGCCCGGACGTGAGTGATCTGCTCGCGGCCACGCCGAGGTGGCCGGGGCTGGGCGCTTCTCCGGGCACTGCCAGTGGGGCTCACGTGGGCGCGCCCGTTCCCTGCATGATCGGGCTCGCGGTCTCGATCACGTAGTCACGGTCCGATGCCGAGAGGCAGGGATCCACGGGAAGCGACACCACCGTGCGGCCCATCTCGTCTGCCGCCGGGGCGTCCACGTCCGCGCACCACGGGGCGAGCGAGGGCTGCTGGTGCAGGGGAATCGGATAGTGCACGCCGGTGGCCACGCCCGATGCGGCCATGGCCTCCTGGAATCCGTCGCGCTCCTGCACGCGCACCACGTACTGGTGGAACACGCTCTCAGCCTCCGGGGCCTGATGGATGAGCTCCACGTCGGGGATGGGCCCGAAGGCCGCGTCGAAGGCAGCCGCGTTCTCGCGGCGCCGCTGGTTCCAGCCGTCGAGGTAGGGGAGCTTCTCCGACAGCACCGCGGCGTGCAGCGGATCGAGGCGGGCGTTGGTGCCGATGATCCCGTGCAGGTACTTGCCGTCGCGACCGTGGTCGCGGATGCGGCGTGCGGCCGACGCGATGGCCTCGTCGCTGGTGACGATGCCGCCGGCGTCGCCCACCGCACCCAGGTTCTTCCCGGGGAAGAAGCTGAAGCACCCGATGTCCCCCACCGACCCGGCACGAGCCGATCCGAACCGCGCCCCGTGCGCCTGGGCGGCATCCTCGATGAACACCAGCGAGTGGCGGTCGGCAAGCTCCCGGAACCGCGTGAGGTCGACGCACTGCCCCCACAGGTGCACCGCCACGATCGCCGCGGTGCGCGGCCCGATGGCGGCGGCCGCGGCGTCATACGACATCAGGCCGGTGGTGATATCGACATCGACGATCACCGGGTCGGCGCCCACCAGCACCGCGGACTCCGCGGTGGCGATGAAGGTCATCGACGGCACGATCACCTCATCACCCGGGCCGATGCCCAGCGCGCGCAGCGCCACGGTGAGCGCATCCGTGCCATTGGCCACGCCCACGCAGTGCGCGGCGCCGCAGTAGTCGGCGAATGACGACTCGAAGCGATCGATCTCGGGGCCCCCGATGAACCGCGTGCTCGCGAGCACGCGTGCGACAGCCTCCTCCACCGCGCCGCCCATCTCCCTGTGCTGGGCCGCGAGGTCGAGGAGGGGGATGTTCCGTTCGCTGATGTACGGCCTCCTGCTCACCGGGAATGTACGCGCGCACCTTAGCGATCCCCGGGGTGCCCCAACCGCCTCACGGCGCCCCGGAGCACCCGTGCCGCGGAGGGGTCCGCGCGCGGTACCAGGGCACCCGTCCGGCCGCGCGGCTGCGGGCGCTAGGCCAGCAAGGTGCGGCTGAGGCGCCGCACCGGCACCCAGAACAGAACGGCGGCGAACCCGCCGAGCACCGCGAGGTGGCCCAGGGTCACCCACCCCACGTCACCCATCACCAACTCCCGGGTGGCCGCCACCATGTGGCTGAGCGGCAGGCACCAGCCGATCACCTGCGCCCACACGGGCAGCGCCGTGAACGGGAAGAACACTCCGCCGAACAGGAACATCGGTGTCATCACCCCGGTCCAGAAGATGTTGAAGTGCTCGATGTTCGAGGTGAACGAGGTGTAGGTCATCCCCAGCACCCCGAACGTGAGGGCGCCCAGGATGAACACCGCGGGGCACAGGAGCGCCCACCAGCTCTGGATGAGGCCGAAGGGCGCCATCACGATGAGGAAGACCACCCCGTAGATCGTCCCGCGGGTGGCGCCCCACATGTACTCGCCCACCACCACATCGCCCACCGAGAGCGGGGTGGTCACCGCGGCCTCGAACACCCGGCGCACGTGGATGCGCACGAAGGCGTTGTAGGACGTCTCGAGGATTGCCCCGAACATCACGGCGCTCGCGGCGATGCCCGGCGCGATGAACATCACATACGAGACGCCGTCCACGGAGGTGAGGTACGCGCCGAGGCCCAGGCCCATGATCGCCAGGTAGGCGATGGCCTCGACGAACCGCGGACCCAGCGTGGTGAGGATCGTCTTGCGGCCCACGGTGGCGTTGCGGGCCCAGAAGCGCGCGGCGCCCCGGAGCGACAGCGACTGCGAGGCGGCGCTCAGCCGAGGGCCTCCATGGCCACCTGGAAGTCATCGGCCAGGCCGGTGTGGCCATGCGCGAGCGCCGCGTCGATGCCGGCGAGGTATGCGTCGGCCGCGCCGTCGATGTCACCGGTGGCAGCGAGGCACTCCGCCAGGTGCCCGTAGGCCGCACCCTCGTCGGTGGCGAGGTCGAGGTAGACCCGGTAGTGCGGCACGGCCTCGTCCCATCGCTCGGCCTGGCGCAGGGCCACGGCCAGGCCGAACCGTGCGCGCGGCTCCTCGGGATCCTCGGCCACGAGATCCGAGAACCAGGCGATACGGTCGATTGCCACCCGGCAATGGTACCGGCGCCGGGCGATCGGGCCCGCCGGGTCGCGCCGTGCAGCCCCGGTTCTTGGGCTTGTGCGCTTTCGTTACGAGAATGTCACAAATGGCACTTGGAGCCCCCCTGAGATCCCGCTTCTCATGAGGCAATCCGCACTATGGTGCGCTTGTGCGGAACCGTTGTTAGGGTGCTTCCGTAACGCCCGGTGGTACACCTGCCGGAGCACTGCCGCCACGACGACGAGGCAGGTCCCCATGGACCTCTACACCTGGCTCCCACTCCTCATCTACATCATCCTCGGCGGCGGGGTCGCCGTGGCGCTCTTCACCCTGTCCATGGTCGGCCGCCGGCGCCCCAACGCCACGAAGTCGCTGCCCTTCGAGAGCGGCATCCTCACGGTGCAGCCGGTGCGGCAGCGCTTCTCGATCGACTTCTACCTCACGGCGATGCTCTTCATCGTCTTCGACATCGAACTGGCCTTCCTGTACCCGCTCGCGATCGTGCTGCAGGACGTCGGTGGGGTAGCGGTGGTGGAGCTGGTGGTGTTCATGGCAATCCTCACTGCCGCCCTCGCCTACATCTGGCGGAAGCGAGCACTCGAATGGCGCTGATCCCACCGCCCGGCGCGCCCATCCGGCGCGCCCCACGCGCCGACGAGCAGGTCGACTGGGACCTGCGCGACCCGCTCGCCGCCGAGGTGAGCAAGGGCCTTCTCACCACCACCGTCGAGAAGGCCATCGCATGGACCCAGACCTCGGCCATCTGGCCGGCCACCTTCGGCCTGGCCTGCTGCTCGATCGAGATGATGCACACGCTCAGCCCGCGTGTGGACATGGGCCGGTTCGGGGCCGAGTACTTCCGCGGCACCCCGCGCCAGAGCGACCTCATGATCGTGGCCGGTCGCCTCACGCAGAAGATGGCCCCGGTCGTGCGCCACATCTACGACCAGATGCTCGAGCCCAAGTACACGATCGCGATGGGCGCCTGCTCGAGCTCGATGGGCGTCTTCAACAACTACGCGATCGTTCCGGCAG
>JAPOLI010000067.1 GCA_029977205.1 bacterium | reverse complement strand
GAGTGCGTCCTGGGCGTACCAGGTGACGCCGAAGGTCGCTTCATCACCGTCCACCCGCACCCAGTCGTGCTCGGGGTGGTAGCGCAGGTCTTCTGGGTAGGTCTCGTCGCTCACAAGTGGTGCTCCTTGCGTGGTGATGAATCGACCATCGGCAGGGTGACGACCTCTGCCGCCTTCGGCTTGCCGCGCACATCGATGGTGAGGGCGGTGCCCCGCTCGGCGTGCTCGGGTGAAACGTACGCGAGCCCGGCGCCCACGCCGAGCGATGGAGAGAGGGTTCCGCTCGTGACGGTGCCCACCGGCGTGCCATCCACCAGCACGGCGCAGCCGCCGCGCGGGATCCCCTTCTCCGTGAGCATGATGCCCACGAGCTTCTCGGGCGTTCCCTCCTCGGCCTCGCGCTGCATGCGCTCGGCCCCGGGGAATCCCCCGTGCTTGAGGTCGCAGGCCCACTTGAGGCCCGCGGCGATGGGCGTGCGATCGCGCGAGAGCTCGTTGCCGTAGAGCGGGTAGCCCATCTCCAGGCGCAGCGTGTCCCGCGCGCCGAGGCCGCACGGGTCGGGGCGGTCCGGCGTGCCCATGAGGGCATCCCACACCCGCGGCGCCTCGCTGGCATCGCACATGATCTCCACGCCCGGCTCGCCGGTGTAGCCGGTGCGCGCAACAAGGCACGGCACGTCGGCGATGTGGGCCTCGGTGGCCTCCATGTAGGCGAGCGAGAAGGGCTCGGGCGATGCGATGGGCGTGAGGGCCTTCGCCCACGCGGGGCCCTGCAGGGCGAGCATCCCGACCTCGGGCGAGCGGTTGATCACGTCGATGCCGTCGGGGGCGAGGCTCACGATGCGCGCGAAGCACGCGTCGATGTTCGAGGCGTTGACCACCAGCAGGAAGCGGTCGAGAAGCGCGTAGGCGAGCAGGTCGTCGATCACCCCGCCCTCGTCATCGGGCAGCAGGGTGTACTGCGCCTGCCCCGGGCCGATGCGGGTGATGTCGTTGGTGAGGGTGGCCTGCACGAACTCGCGTGCGCCGGCGCCCGTGATCTCGATCTGGCCCATGTGCGACACGTCGAACAGCCCGCACCGCTCGCGCACGCAGAGGTGCTCGGCGCGCACGCCCAGGTACTCCACCGGCATCTCCCAGCCGGCGAAGTCGACGATCTTGGCCCCTGCCGCCGCGTGGGCGTCGTAGAGGGTCGTCCGCTGCAGGTCGCTCACCTGCCGCACTCTACGCACGGGCGCGGAGTGCGCCGCCGGTGATCAGGCGCGGCCCGGTATGCACCGCGTGCGGTGCCACCCGGCGGGGCGGCGCCACGCTCGGTGCGCGGCTAGGAGTCCTTCAGGAAGCTCGGCACATCCAGGGCGTCGCCGGTGTCGAACGACGGGCGCTCCCTGCGGGGCTCGCTCGCGCGCTCGCGGCCGAAGGCGGGGCGGTCGCGCTCGGCGCGACGGCGCACGATGTCCTTGGCGCCATCATCGAAGCCCGTGGCGATGACCGTCACGCGCACGTCGTCGCCGAGGGTGTCGTCCACCACGGTGCCGAAGATCACGTTGCAGTCCGGATCGGCGGCCTCGCGCACCACCGTGGCGGCCTCGTCCACCTCGAACAGGCCCAGGTCCTTCGTGCCGGCGATCGAGAGGATCACGCCGGTGGCGCCCTTCATGCTCGTCTCGAGCAGCGGGGAGGACGTCGCGGTGCGCGCCGCCTCGGCCGCGCGGTTCTCGCCGGTGGCGATGCCGATTCCCATCAGCGACGAGCCGGCCCCGCTCATGACGGTGCGCACGTCGGCAAAGTCGAGGTTGATCAGGCCCGGCACGGTGATCAGGTCGGTGATGCCCTGCACGCCCTGGCGCAGGACGTCATCGGCCATGTTGAAGGCCTCGGTGATGGGCGTGTTGCGGTCGACGATCTCGAGCAGGCGGTCATTCGGGATGACGATGACCGAGTCCACCTGCTGGCGCAGAAGCTCGATTCCCTCGTCGGCACGCCGGGTGCGCTGGCGTCCCTCGAAGCCGAAGGGCTTGGTGACCACGCCCACCGTGAGGGCGCCCTGCTCGCGCGAGATCTGGGCGATCACGGGGGCAGCCCCCGTGCCGGTGCCGCCGCCTTCTCCGGCGGTGACGAACACCATGTCGGCGCCGCGGACGGCCTCCTTGAGCTCCTCGCGGCTCTCCTCGGCGGCCTCGCGGCCGATCCGGGGGTCGGCGCCCGCGCCGAGGCCCCGGGTGATGGTGCCGCCGATGTGGAGCTTCACGTCGGCGTCGCAGCCCGTGAGCGCCTGGGCGTCGGTGTTGACGGCGATGAACTCCACGCCGCGCACGCCATGGTCGATCATGCGGTTGACGGCGTTCGATCCTCCACCGCCCACGCCGATGACCTTGATCACCGCCAGGTAGTTGCTGCTCTCCACGACCCCGGGCCTCCTCGGGTTCTCCGCATCCCCCAACGCGCGTTGCAGGGGGCTTGCAGACGTTTCGTCCGTTGCGACCCTAATCCTCCCTGCAGATGGGGTCAACCATGGGTTGAGGTACTCGCGCCGCCGGGCACATACCCTCAATCACAGGTTGAGGGTTTAACCGGTTTCGCCGTCCGCGATACCCGAATCGCCCGTCGTGGAGGCGCCATCCCCCGACCCAGAGGTGCCATCGCCGGAGGTATCCGTCCCCCCTGTCGTGTCCGTGCCGCCGGTGGTGGAGGTGCCGCCCTCCTCCCCGGTGATGGGCACGATCTTGGAACCCAGCATGGGTCGGGTGGGGTTCGAGATGTCCAGGTAGGCGGCGCGCGCGAGTGACTCGGGGCTCGCCTGCGAGAGCACTGCGGACAGGGCCTGGGCTTTGGCCGCCAGCTTGGTAGGAGCCCCGATGCGCACCTCCAGCGCATTCGCCATGTCGGCGAACAGGCGCCCGCCGCCGTAGCGCAGGTTGCGAAGGCGCGCGGCCACCTGCGGGGGCAACCACCCGATGAAGCGCAGGGCAGCACGCTCGCCGGGGTTGGTGATCACCCCGCCCGGCGGGGCGGTGGCCACGCGGATCACCGGAAGGCCCACCACGCCCGCGGCCGTGCCCATCACCTGCCCGGTGGGAGACAGCAGATAGCGCCCGCCGGACTGCACCGCGAGTATGGCCACGGGCTCGCCCATGGTCACATCCACCGTGATCGACCGCGGCCAGTCGCGGGTGACGCGCACATCGGTGATCCCCGGGAAGCGCGTGAGCGCGCGGCGCATGTCGCCCACCGGCACGCGCACCATGCTGCCGGTGCCGGCCACGATCTCGGCGGTCTCCTGAACGGCCGCTGCCTGCGGGCCGGTGTAGCCCTCGACGGTGACGTTGGATATCCCGCACACCGGGCCGCTCACCACCCACAGCGCGAGGAGGAGCACTCCCACCGCCACAACCACCCAGTAGGTGACCGCGCGCACCACGGGGTTGTTGACCACCGCCGAGGCACGCTCACCGGTGCTCGGGCCGCGGGGAGGACGCGAGCGCCCGGACCGCCGCGGCTTCCCCTTCGGCCGCGCGGAGCCGGACGGGCGTGGGCGCCGGGGTGGGCGCGGGCCGCTGGTGGACACCTACGCGATCTCCGCAAGCGGCGGGGCGCCGATGCCCCACTCGGGGTGCAGGTAGCGGACTTCGGCATGCAGCAGGGGTCCCCCGGCCTCGCGCACGCGCCGGCGCGCCTCATCCATCAGGGCGATGACGTCGCGGGCCGTGGCCTCGGGCCCGGCCTCGATGAAGTTGGCGTGCACCGGCGAGATGCGCGCCCCGCCGATGGCGTGCCCCTTGAGGCCGGTGGCCTCGATGAGCCGACCCGCGGAGTCGCCCTCGGGGTTGGTGAACACGCTCCCGAAGGTGCGCACGCCCTGCGGCTGGGTGGAGCGACGGTGCGCGCGCAGCTCAGAGAGCCGGTCGCGGATGGCATCCGGGTCGCCGGGCTCGAGCAGGAAGCCCACGGCGGCCACCACCTGGTCGCCCTGGACGGCGGTGGTGCGGTAGCCCATGGCCAGATCGTCGCGTCCGACCTTGCGGCGGCCGGCGGCGTCGCACACCACGGCCCAGTCGAGCACCTGCGAGAGGTCGGATGCGTAGGCGCCGGCGTTCATCGCGACGGCTCCGCCGACGGTGCCCGGGATGCTCGCCCCGAACTCCAGGCCCGCCAGCCCGGCGGCTGCCGCGCGCTGCACGGCGCGTGGCAGTGAGGCCCCGCCGCCGCACCAGAGCGTGTGCTCGCCGCGCACCGAGATGGATGACAGCCGCCCGGCGAGGCGAATGACCAGACCCCGGAACCCGGCGTCGTCGACGATGAGGTTCGAGCCCTTCCCCACCACCGCGACCGGGGCATCGGCGTCAGCGGCCCAGGCCAGCGCACGCGTGACCTGCGCGAATGAGGTGCACGTGGCAAGCCCATCCGCGGCTCCGCCCACGCGTATCGAGGTGAGCGGTGCGAGCGGCGCGTTGCGGGTGACCGGGGTGTCGGTGTCAGGCATCGGGACCTCCGAGCGCGGCGAGGATCATCGGGCCGAGTGTGGTGATGTCCCCGGCGCCCATCGTGAGCACAAGATCCCCCGCCCGCAGGTCGGGGGCGATCCCCGCCGGCACGTCCGCGAGCCGCGGCACCGAGAGGATCTCCTGCGGGCCCGACACCGATCGCAGCACGAGGTCGCCGTCGATGCCGGGCTCAGGATCTTCCCGCGCGGCGTAGACGTCGGTGACGACCACCACGTCCGCGGCCGAGAGCGCCTCGCCGAACTGCGCGGCAAGCTCCCGCGTGCGCGAGTACAGGTGAGGTTGGAACACCGCGACCACCCGCCCCGGGTGGTGATCGCGCGCGGCGCGCAGCGTGGCGGTGACCTCGGCGGGGTGGTGCGCGTAGTCGTCCACCACGCGCACGCCGGCCGCCGTGCCCTTGTGCTCGAACCGCCGCCCCACGCCCGTGAACGCACGGATGCGTGCGATTGCCTCGGCCGGCGCCACCCCGCACCACTCAGCGAGCGCCACCGCGCATGCGGCGTTGTCCCGGTTGTGCGCACCCGGGGCCGCGATGGCGAGATCGAGCGCGTGGCCGTCGGCCAGCAGCAGCTGGTCACCCGCCACCCGCGCCCAGGCTCCGTCGACATCGCCCACCATGCGCACGGGGCACCGGGCGGAGGCGGCCACCGCGTGGGCACGCGGGTCGGGGCCGGCCAC
>JAPOLI010000066.1 GCA_029977205.1 bacterium | reverse complement strand
CGACCCCGCCACGCAGGACGTCATCTCCAACGCCTCGTGCACCACCAACTGCCTGGCGCCGGTGGCCAAGGTGCTGGACGACGCCTTCGGCCTGGAGCAGGGCTTCATGACCACCTGCCACGCGTACACGAACGACCAGCGCATCCTCGACCTGCCGCACTCCGACCTGCGCCGTGCCCGCGCCGCCGCGCTGTCGATCATTCCCACCTCCACCGGCGCCGCACGGGCCATCGGCGAGGTGCTGCCGCACCTGAAGGGCAAGCTCGACGGCATCGCTCTGCGCGTGCCCACTCCGGATGGCTCGGTCGTTGACCTGGTAGCGGACCTGAAGGGCACGCCCGGGGCCGACGAGATCAACCAGGCGCTCAAGGAGGCCGCGGACGGCCCCATGAAGGGCGTCCTCGGCTACTGCGACGACCCGATGGTGTCGCGCGACATCATCGGCGACCCGCACTCGTCGATGGTCGATACCGCGCTGACGATGACCATGGGCAACCAAGCGAAGGTCGTCTCATGGTATGACAACGAGTGGGGTTACTCGTGCCGCGTGGTGGACCTCGCCCAGAAGCTTCTTCCGTAGTGGCACCGCTCATCCGGGTCGACTCGCCAGGGCAGTCGTGGGCCCGTGAGCGCGTGCTGGTGCGCGCGGACCTCAACGCGCCCCTCGAGGCCGGACCGGACGGCGCGCCGCGGGTTGCCGACGACGCCCGTATCCGGGCATCGGTGGCCACCCTGCGCCACCTGCTGGACCAGGGCGCGGCGGTCGCCGTGTGCTCCCACCTCGGTCGGCCGAAGGGGGACAGGGTGGACGACCTCTCGCTCGCGCCGTGCGCCGTGCGGTTGTCGGAGCTGCTGGGACAGCCCGTCGAGTTGCTCGCTGACTGCGAGGGCTCCGACGTGGAGGCCCGCATCCGTGCGCTCGGGCCGGGCGAGATCGTGATGCTCGAGAACCTGCGCTTCCATGCGGAGGAGGAGGAGAACGACGCGGCCTTCGCCGACCGCCTCGCCGCCGGGTTCACCACGTACGTGAATGATGCGTTTGGCGCGGCGCACCGCGCGCACGCCTCCACCGAGGCCGTTGCGCGCCGCCTGGATTCCTGTGCGGGCCTGCTGCTGTCGCGCGAGGTCGAGGTGTTGGGGGGGCTGCTGGACGCACCGGAGTCGCCGTTCGTCGCCGTGCTCGGCGGGTCGAAGGTGAGCGACAAGCTGCCGCTCATTGAGAACCTGCTGGACCGTGCCGACCGCATCCTGATCGGCGGCGCGATGTGCTTCACGTTCCTGACGGCGCTGGGCGACCCGGTGGGCACCTCCCTGCACGAGGACGAGGACGCCCAGGCCCTTGCGCTGCGCCTGCTGGAGCGCGCGGCCAAGGTGAACTGCACCATTCAGTTGCCCACGGACATCCTGGTCGCGGACCACTTCGACGCCGACGCCGACCTGAAGGTGGTCCCGAGCGACGGCATCCCGGACGGCTGGATGGGCGTGGACGTTGGGCCCCGCACTGCGGCCGCCTACCGCGACGTCATCATGGGTGCGGGCACGGTGTTCTGGAACGGGCCGATGGGCGCGTTCGAGATCCCGCCGTTCGCCGAGGGCACTCGCGCCGTGGCCGAGGCCATGGCCGCATCGCCCGCGGCCACCGTGGCCGGCGGCGGCGACTCCGGCGCCGCGCTCGGGGATATGGGCCTGGCCGACCGGCTGACCTGGGTATCCACCGGGGGCGGGGCGGCACTTGAACTGATGGAGGGGCGCGCGCTGCCGGGCGTGGCCGCGCTGCCCACCGCATGAGCGCAGCCCGGCGCCCGCTGGTCGCGGGCAACTGGAAGATGCACAAGACCGCAGGCGAGGCGCGCGAGTCCTGCACGGCCCTCGCCGCGCTCGTGGGCGCCGCGCCCCCGGTGGACGTCGCGGTGTGCCCGCCGTTCACCGCGCTGGAGGCATCGGTGGATGCCCTCGCGGACACCTCCGTCGCCGTATACGCGCAGAACGTTCACGAGGCCGCCTCGGGGGCGCACACCGGCGAGGTGTCGGCCCCGATGCTGCTGGCGGCGGGCGTGGACGGTGCCCTGGTGGGCCACTCCGAGCGGCGTGCGGCGGGTGACACGGACGCCCAGGTGGCGCTGCGCGTGCGCGCCGGTATCGACGCCGGGCTCACCGTGGTGCTGTGCTGCGGCGAGTCGTTCGATACCCGGCGCGCGGGGGACACGGAGCGCTTCGTCACCGGCCAGGTGGAGTCGGCGCTCGCCGATGTGCATGCCGCCGACCTGCCGCGCCTGGTGATCGCCTACGAGCCCATCTGGGCCATCGGCACCGGCGAGACCGCCACGCCGGACCAGGCGCAGGAGGCATGCGCCATCGTGCGGGCCGTGGCGTCGAAGCGCGTCGACGGCGGGTCGCTGCGCGTCCTTTACGGCGGCAGCGTGAGCCCCGGCAACGCCGCCGAGCTGATGGCCTGCCCGGATGTCGACGGCGCCCTCGTGGGCGGCGCCAGCCTCGACCCGGAGTCGTTCGCGCGCATCGTGGCGGCCGCCGGATGAGCGGCCCGTTGGTGCTGGTGGTGATCGACGGGTTCGGCATCGCGCCGCCGGGCCCCGGCAATGCGGTTGACCTGGCGCGCACGCCCGTGCTCGATGCCCTCGCGCGCGAGGGGTCGGCCACGCGGCTGCAGGCGAGCGGCTTGCCGGTGGGCCTGCCCGACGGGCAGATGGGCAACAGCGAGGTGGGCCACTTGAACCTGGGCGCTGGCCGGCGCGTTCCGCAGATGCTGGTGCGGATCGATGAGGCCGTGCAGGCCCCCGGGGGGCTCGGCGCGGTTCCGGCGATCGGCGCGGCGCTGGACGCCGCGACGGGCGCCACCCTGCATCTGGTGGGTTTGGTGGGAACCGGCGGGGTCCACGCCAGCCAGCGGCACCTGGTGGCGCTGCTCGATGCCGCCCGCGACCGCGGCGTGCAGCGCGTACTGGTGCACGCCATCACTGACGGCCGCGATTCGCGCCCGGACTCGGCGCTGCCCGCTATACGCGACCTGGAGGCCCGGGGCGCAACCATCGGCACGGTGGTGGGGCGCTACTGGGCCATGGATCGCGACCACCGGTGGGACCGCACGGGCCGTGCATACCACGCCATGGTGCATGGCCGGGGCGAGGCCGCGACGACGGCATCCGAGGCCGTGCAGCGCTCACACGACGTCGGCGTCACCGATGAGTTCATCGAGCCCTGGGTGATCGGCGATCCCTCCGTGGGGCGCATTCGCCCCGGGGACCAGGTGATCGTGTGGAACTTCCGGCCGGACCGGGCGCGGCAGATCACCCAGGCGCTCGGTGATCCGTCGTTCGACGGCTTCGACCGGGGTGGGGATCCGCCGCTCCCGGCCATCACCACCATGACCCGCCTGCGCAGCGAGTGGACCTTCCCCGTGGCGTTCGAGGCCGAGGACGTGCGGCAGGGCCTCGCGGAGGCGGTGAGCGATGCGGGCCGACGTCAGTTGCATGTGGCCGAGACCGAGAAGTACGCCCACGTGACGTACTTCTTCAACGGCGGGCGGGAGGAGCCGTTCCCGGGTGAGGAGCGCGACCTAGTGCAGAGCCCGCAGCACGTGGCCACCTATAACGAGGCGCCCGAGATGAGCGCCGCGGGCATCCGCGACGCGGTCGTGGGTGCGCTCGCGGAGGGTGGCCGCGAGTTCATCGTCATCAACTTCGCCAACGCGGACATGGTGGGGCACACGGGCGTGGTGCCAGCCGCGGTGCGCGGCATCGAGGCCGTCGATCGCTGCATGGGCGATATCCGTCCGGCGGTTGCCGCCGCCGGTGGGCTGCTGCTGGTCACCGCCGATCACGGCAACTCCGAGGCCATGATCGAGCCCGACGGCAGCCCGAATACCGCACACACCATCAACCCCGTGCCCCTCTGGATCGATCGCCCGGGGCTCCTCCTGCGCGAGGGCAAGCTGGGCGATGTCGCGCCCACGGCGTGCGCGCTGATGGGCTGGGATGCCCCGGCAGCAATGACTGGGGACGTCCTCGTGGACGCGGCGGGCTAGGATGCCGCGCCAATGAGCACGCGTCCCCAGGAATGGCTTCCCGACCCATCGGGCCGGCACCAGTTGCGGTGGTGGGATGGCGCGCAGTGGACCGAGCACGTCAGTGACCACGGTGAGGCCACCACTGACCAGCCCGGCGAGGCCGGATTCCCCCCGCCGCCACCGGCGGGGTCGGGCCCGGACGCGCCGCAGCAGAGGTCGGGTCGGGCGACCGCATCACTCGTGCTCGGCATCGTCGGCATCCTCGTATTCCCCGTGGTGTGCTCGACCCTCGCGATCATCTTCGGCGCGCTGGCGCTCCGCGACATCGGTGACGACGACCGCATCGCGGGGCGCAGCATGGCCTGGTGGGGCCTCGGCCTCGGCATCGCGGGCCTGGTCATCGGCCTCGGCCTCATCGCCTACCGTTTCGCGTGATGGGCGGCATCTCCGACCGCATACACGTGAAGGCGCAGTCCCCGGATGGTTACCGGGCGCTGGCCGGGCTCACCCGGGCGGGGCACCCCGACCAGGCGCTGTCCGAGCTGGTGAAGCTGCGGGCCTCGCGGGTGAACAACTGCCGCTACTGCGTGGACATGCATACCCGGGCCGGGCAGAAGGCCGGGCTCGACAACGACCGCATCGCGGCAACGGCCGACTGGCGCGCATCCGAGGTGTTCGACGAGCGCGAGCGCACGGCTCTGGCCCTCACCGACCTGCTCACCCGCACGGACGAGCTCGCCGAGGCCGAGGCGCCCGCGTCGGATGCCGCCTGGGAGGCCGCCGCGCGGATGTTCCCCGACGATGAGTTGGTGCAGCTGGTCTTCACAATCGCGGGCATAAACACCTGGAACCGCATGACGATCGCCGAGGCGGTGTCGGAGGGGGAGTGACGTCGGGCGGATCAGGCCACGCGGATGAGCGTGGTGATGATGTCCGCCCGCTGTTCCATGGACAGCACCTCGTGCCCGGCGTCGTGGCACCAGGCGGGGAGGTCCAGGAACACCATGGGATCGTCGGCCAGGACCTCGAGCACCTCCCCCGATTCCATGCGCCGAATGGCCTCGCGGGTCAGGGTCACGGGCACGGGGCACCACGTGCCCAGGGCGTCCACGCGGCGGCCCGGGGCGTCGCTCATCACGGCGCCATCGCCGCGCACGTTCGTGCCGGAGCGCGAGCCGGCCGTCATAATTGACCTGCGTAGCCGCGCCGAGTACGCTGAGCGCCACCTGAGCGGCGCC
>JAPOLI010000065.1 GCA_029977205.1 bacterium | reverse complement strand
CCAGGATCCATTGAATCCGGCCCCCCGGCGTAGGTAATGCATGGGGGGTTTCCCTCCCGTGCCGGTGTCTTTCGATGGTGGTGGGCGTGTTAGCGGGTACCGTCCCCGCATGACCTCTCGCCTTCTCGCCCTGACCATCACCGCCGCCGTCGCCCTCGGGGTGGCGGGGAGCGCGAGTGCTGGCCGGACTGGGAGCTCGGGGTGGGAGTCGGCACCGTTTCGCTCATTCAGTCCCTACGGAACGACGCATTCCGGCACCTGGGACACGACCTACACCTACGGCGTGAACGGCACCAAGCGCACCTGCACCCTCACCCGTGGGGCGAAGTGCGTGGGAGCGAAGCTGCGCGGCAAGGTCAAGCACCACGGTGATCTGCGAAAGGCCAACCTGCGCCGGGCCGACCTTCGGTTCGCGGATCTGCGCGGCGCGAACCTCCAGGGGGCGGATCTTCGCAGCGCCAACCTGAAGTACGCGGACCTTCGCGGGGCGAACCTGAAGGGGGCGAAGCTCCAGTACGCCCCGCCCGTGCACGGGAGGACATCGAAGCATGTGGGCGCAGACCCGTCGTGCTACCCCAGCTGCGACGGCGCACGTCTGGTTGGCGCGAGGCTGATGAATGCGAACCTGGCCTTCGCGAACCTGACCGGCGCCAACCTGACCGGCGCGAACCTGACGAATGCGACCCTGACGAACGCGAACCTGTCCGACGCGAAGCTCTACTACGCGTACCTAACCCACGCGTACCTGGTCAACGCGAATATGACCTACAGCCATCTGAAGAACGCGTCCCTGTACTGGGCGAACTTGACCCATGCGGACCTGGCCAACGCGAACCTGTCCTTCGTGAACCTGACCTACGCGGACCTCACCAACGCGAACCTGACCGGCGCGGACCTGTTCGGTGCGATGCCACTCACCACGTTTTGGCGCAACACCACTTGCCCCGACGGCACCGTGACCAACACCGGCTGCCCGACCTAGCGGACCTGCGGCGCGGGGTCAGGGGAATTCGGGACGATGACTCGCCTGCTCCCGCTCGTGCGCGTAACCGAACCCACTTTGACCGGCCCGGGTTTCCGGGCAGTCTTCCCCAATGGCCGGCGACGATGGCTTTCACACCGCGCGAGACCGGGCCCGCCCGGAGCTCTTATGGTTCATGCGCAACGAGGACGTGCTCGAGCGCTGGCCGGTGATCGCGGAATCGTGGGCGCGCCGGGTCGAGGATCGCCGCCAGGCAGAGATCAACCCGCCCGACCGCGACATCACCTATCTCCACGGTGCGGGCAGGTAAGCCGGGGGGCGCCGCCCTACCGGAAGAAGACCAGCAGGATCCCGGCGGTGATGGAACCTGCCACAGAGATCAGCACGATGGCGCCCGCAAGCGCCCATCCGAGCAGCGCACGGCCGGGCGTGAGGCCGTCGTCCGGCTCCTCGGGGAGCGTCGTGCTCACGTGAGGTGCACCAGATCGCGCGCGGGGTCGATCCCCCACCGACCGGCAACCTCGACGAGATCGTCCTCCATGGGCCACGAGTCGGGCATCGGCTCGCCGGAGTGCCCCGGCGTACCGCCCTTCAAGGCCATGCATCCATGGTTGTCGCCGAGGCGGTCGATCTCGGCCAGGTCGTCTCCGGTCAGGATGATGTCCACCGGCGTGGTCGCGAGCTCGCGCCGCTGGTCCTCCACCGTCTTGTGGTTCTCCCCCGCCTCCTGGATGAAGGTGGGCACCACCGAGTGCACGCCCTGCTGGGCGAGTGTCCACTGCGCCGCCAGCTGCAGCGGCGTGAGCCCATGGCGCTTGGCGATCGGCGCGATCTGGGCGAGGCGTCGGCGGCCCTCGGCCACCCACCCCGCGGGCCGGTAGGCGCGATGGTCGCCCGGCATGAGGGCGTCCTCATCCGGCAGGTCGCCATGGAAGATGCCGCCGTAGTCCACCACGCGCGCCAGCACCTTCACCCCCTTCGCGTCCAGGGCCGGGAGAGCCATCTTCCCCGGCCACGGCTCGAATGGGTTGAGGATGATCATGGCCCAGTCCATCTCGTCGCCGTACATCTCGACGCACCCGATGAGGTCGAGCGTGAAGCCGTTGGCCGGGCCCGGGGCAATTCCGATCATCCGAGCAAGCCCCTCGGCGCGCAGATCCGACATCGCGCGCCAGACCGTCTCGTTCGTGTACCCGATGCGATCCGGGTTGTGGAGCATCGCCAGATCCACATGGTCGGTGCCCAGCCTCCGCAGGCTCGCCTCAATCGCCCGAAACAGGTAGCCGCGATAGTCGTCCTCCCCGCGCAGGCCGGGGTCGGTGAAGCGGGGGTATCCGCTCGAACCCCGGCGCACGCCGTCCACGAAGTCGTGGCCGATGGCGCTGGCGATACACAACTCATCGCGCGCAAGCCCACGGATGGCGCGCCCCACGATGCGGTCGGCCTCCCCCTCCGCGTACACATCCGCCGTCACGACGGTTCGGATGTCCGCGCCGGGGCGGATGAGAGCCTCTAGGCGCGCGTCGTCGAGCGGCTCGCCGAAGTGCATGACGCGACCACCGCTCCACGCGCCGATCGCCGTGTGTCCGATCTCAGCCATGCCCCGATTGTGGCACCGACCGTTCGGGCTGGTCGGGCCGATCGTCCCACCAGCGGGCGCGCGATGACCCGGTTAGGCCCCGCTGCCTGTGCGGACGCGGATCTGCTCACCCGCTGCGACGACCACGTCGCCCTGCCGCAGCTGGCGCCCGCGCCGGTCCTCGGCCTCGCCGTTCACCTTCACGCCATCAGCGAGGAGCGCCTTCACGTCACCGCCGCCCCCGGCGAGCCCGGCGAGCTTCAGCAGCTGCCCCAGACGGATCATGTCGCCGCGGATCGCGATGTCGCGCATGAAACGGACCATACGCCCCCGGCGCGATACCGTCCCGGGTGGTGAGCCGAGCGCGCTGGATCCTCATCGCCCTTGCGGGCGGCGCAATCATGGCCCTCTCCGTTGTCATCGCCGGCATGAGCCAGGGCGCGTCGGAGTTCTGGGGCGGGTACGAGGGCGCCCTCGCGCGGGTCCAGACCGAGGACTGGTGGAGCCTGTGGGTGCTGCCGGGCCTGTTGCTGGCACTCGTGGCGGGGCTCGGCATCGCCATCCGCCTGTCGCCCAGCTGGCAGCGCTCCCCCGGTGACAGCGCGCAGCGCAGCATGTACCTGTGGGCCGGGCTGCTTGTCCTGGCGGTGTCGCTGTGCTCGCCACTCGCGGTCATCGCCCAGGGCGGCCTGCTGTCCGCTCACATGGTGCAGCACGTCCTCATCGGTGCGCTCGCCGCGCTGCTGGTGCTGCTGGCGGTGCCGCGGGCCGCACGGGGAACGCGCCGCCGCCGCCCGGTGCTGGCGTTCATCCTGCACCCCGCGGTTGCGTTCCTCCTGTGGCTGGGATCGACCATCGCATGGCTCGTCCCCGACCTGCATCACGAGGTGCTCTACCGCCCGTGGGTGTGGGTGCTGCAGCAGGCGGCCGTCTTCGTGGGCGGAATCATCCTGCTCGCGCCGGTCACCGACCGGATCGTCGACCCGCCCGCCTGGTTCCGCACCGGCGCCAAGTGCGCGTACATGATCGGCGTGTGGTTCGCAGGGGTCGCGATCGCCAACGTCTACTGGTTCTCGGGCACGCCGTTCTATGACTCCCACGAGGCCGGAGCCGCCGCGTTCGGGTTATCGGCGCTTCAGGACCAGGCCAACGCCGGGACGGTGATGATCCTCGCCCACTGCGCAATCACCTTCGGGGCCATTGCCATCCTGTTCTTCCGCCACGCATCCGAGCGGGGGCTGGAGCAGCGGCTGATCGAGGCCGGGATCCCGGAGGACGAGGTCCATCGGGCCACCTTCGATGGGGTCCTGCCCGAGTTGGCCGCGCAGGCGGGGGTGCCCCTGCGCACGCGGACCGGCCTGGACTGATGAGGGCGGTCCTTGCCGTCGGGCTCGTTGCGGTAACCGCGGGTGCGGCACATGCGGGTGGCCTGCCGCTGCGCCCCGCCCCCGGGGAGCCATTCTTCGGCGAGGTCGTCGCCCGGGGACCCGTGGCGGCGCGCACCGCCACCGTCTCGAGCCGCGGGGTGAACCGGCGCATGGATGCCCGCCGTGGCGTCGTGCGCGCGCGAGTGTCGGGCCCCGTTGGCCCGCGCGGCGTTTCGGTGGTGATGCGGCGCGCCGACGGCAGCACGGCGGCGGTGCGGCGATCCGCTGGCGTCTTCCTGCTGCCCGCATCGGCGGCGGTCGCGGTGCCCGGACGGCGCCGCGTTCGATCACTGGACCGCCGGCTGGCGCGCATCGCGGCGCGCCACGGAGGGACCACGGCGATCTGGATTCAGTATGTGCGCACGGGACGCGTGGCGTCATGGAACGCGGATGCAGAGTTCCCGGCGGCAAGCCTGGTCAAGCTCCCTCTCACCGCCGGAGCGATCATGCGGATGGGGTCGCGGCCATGGCTGCACGCCTCATGGCCGGAGGTGGTGGCGGTGCTGCGCCGCAGCGACGACCACGCCGCCAATCGCCTCGTCGATGCCGTGGGCTCCGGTTGCGGCAGTGGCCCCGACGCGGCGGCAGCCGACGGTCTGCGGCGCTTGGGTGCTCATCAGAGCACCTATCCGGGCTGCTACCTGACCGAGAACGGGTTGCAGCCACGCCTGCCCTCAGGGGGCGTCTCGGCAACGCCGGTGTGGTCGACACGGCATACCACTGCCCGCGACATGGGCCGGATGCTGTTCTCGCTGCACGCCGCGGCGGTTCCCACAAGAGCCGGTACCCGACAGACCGGCATCGATCCCCTTCGCGCCCGGATGCTGCTGGGCCTCATGCTCACCTCGGAGCAGGTGGGCGCGAATGCCAGCCTGTTCTCGGCTGGCCTGCCCAAAGGAACTCCCATTGCGGGCAAGAACGGCTGGCGGGAGGGCGAGCAGCACGGATCGGGCATCGCCTACACGCGGTCTGGGCCCGTGATCATGGTCGTCCTGACGCAGCGGGACGGCAGGGCCAGCCTGTCGGATGCTCGCGCGATCGGCGCAGAGGTGGCGCGGGCCGCCGTGCGGGGCTGATCCGTGCCCGAGGGCCACACCATCCATCGCGCCGCTCGAAAGCACGCCGATCTCCTGGCTGGCGCTGCGGTCAGCGCCGAATCCCCGCAGGGCCGGTTCACCGACGGGGCCCGGGCGATAGACGGCTGCGTGCTGGAGAAGGTGGACGCACACGGGAAGCATTTGCTCTACCGGTTCCCGGATGACCTGACGCTGCACGTTCACCTAGGGCTTTTCGGGCGGTTCT
>JAPOLI010000064.1 GCA_029977205.1 bacterium | reverse complement strand
GCCCTCGGTGACGTAGGGATCGGCGGCGATCATCTCATCCACCTGGTCACGGGTGACGCCCGTCGCCACGAGGACCCCTCCGCGGAGGGGCTCCTCGCGGCCGGCGGCGATGATGCGCCCGGCCTCGGCATTTGCGCGTACCCATCCACGGTGGGCCTCGAGGTGCACCTCCACCTCGTCCACGGGCTTCAGGTAGCGGCCGAGCAGCAGGAACATCGCCCGTCAGACCTCGCAGGCAGCAAGGGACGCCAGCAGCCGGTCGGCGTCAGGCGTCTCGAGGGGAACAACCTGATCGACATCGATGATCGTGCCGGCGCCGTCGATCACGTAAGTGCAACGGCCTGCGCTACCGGCTTGATCCAGGTAGCAGTCGTACGCTTGGGCAACTGCGCCCTTGGGGTGGAAATCAGCGAGAAAGTGCACGCCCTCCGCCCCGAGAGACTCCTTGAACGCCTTGAGGGACGCCTTGTTGTCAACGCTGACTCCGATCACGACTGCCCCCTCAACGGAGTCCGCGTTATCGACGATCGAGGTGAACCAAGGCGTGCAGACGCCGGAAAATGCTGCAGGGAAAAAGTTGAGGTACACGGGGGTGCCGCGGAACTGCGAGAGGGTGACCTCGTCGCCGTTGCTGTCCACCAGGGTGAAGTCCGGAGCCTCGCTGCCGACCTCGAGAGCCATGTCGTGTCTCCTGCTGATTTGGGTGTAGAAGGGTAAGTGCCGCCACAGTACCGGCCCCGGAGCGGACGCAGGGAGGGAAGTGCCGATGCGGCGTGGAACCGGGACGGCGACCCCCGACAACGAACGGACCCCCCATGTCGTCCATGAACCAGCAGAAGGCCGCGGGCGTCACCATGGCGCTCACCTACGCCGTCGGTGCCCTCGGCATCGGGTTCTCCACCGCCTTCTCCTCTGGCCCCGACCTGCGGTGGGCGTGCCTGTTCGCTGTGGGCCTCGCCGGCCTGCTGTCCTTCGTGCGCCGCGGGCTGATGCACCGCGGTGATGCGGCGCGCATGGGCTGGGATAGCGGCACCACCAACCCCTTCCAGATCGAGGTGGGGCTCGTGAACCTCGCCTGGGGGCTGCTGGCGGTGATCGCCGCGGCCCTCTCGTGGGGGCTGGGCGTGTACGCCGCGTGCTTCCTGGTGTTCGGCTTCTACATGGCGGGCGTCACGGCGTTCAAGGCGATCCGCTCATCCGGCGGGCACCCGGAGGAGTGGCGCACCGTGCTTCCGGCGGGCGCCTTCGCCGTCATGCTCATCGTGATCGGTGCCGCGGGGATGTCGGCCCTCCCTTAGGCCCTGCGGGCCGCGGTCATCCGGCGTCGGCGATGGCGACGGGGATGGCGTCGGCCAGGTCCCCCGCGAGCACGACGGTCACCTGCTCGCGGGCCTCATCCGGCACCTCCACGAGCTCCCCCTCGTTGTCCGCGGGGATGATCACCGTATGGATGCCCGCGCGGAGGGCGGCCAGCACCTTGTCCCGTACGCCGCCGATCGGCAGCACCTGCCCGGTCAGCGTGATCTCGCCGGTCATCGCGACGTCCGGGCTCACGTGACGGCCGGACAGCGCGGAGACCAGCGCGGTGGCGATGGTGATGCCCGCGGACGGCCCGTCCTTCGGGATGGCCCCGGCCGGGACGTGCACATGGATGTCATGCGTGCCGAAGAAGTCGTCGGGCAGGTCCAGTCCGAACTCGCCGCCGCGCGCACGCACGCACGTGAGGGCCGCCTGCACCGACTCGCGCATCACCTCGCCCAGTTGCCCAGTGACGACCACCGAGCCCTTACCGGGCATCACGCTGGCCTCCACGAACAGGATGTCGCCGCCCGCACCGGTGACGGCCAGGCCCGTGGCCACGCCGGGCTCCGACGTGCGACGCATCACCTCGGGGTGCACCCGCTCGGGGCCGAGCATGTCGCGCACCTCATCCGGTCCGATCGTCTCCGTGCCCTCGCGCCCCTCGGCGATGTCCAGTGCCGCCCGCCGGAGCAGCGCGCCGATGCGGCGCTCGAGCCCCCGCACCCCCGCCTCGCGGGTGTACTCGTGGATGACCGCCCCGAGCCCGGCGTCGGTGATGTCCACTGCGTCCGCGGGCACGCCGGTGGCCTCGACCTGCCTTGGCACCAGGTACTGCCGCGCGATGTGCAGCTTGTCGTCGTCGGTGTACCCCGGGAGCGCGATGACCTCCATCCGGTCGAGCAGCGGACGGGGGATGGTGTCGAGCACGTTGGCGGTGCAGATGAACAGCACCTTCGAGAGGTCCAGCGGCAGGTCCAGGTAGTGGTCGCGGAACGTCGAGTTCTGCGCCGGGTCGAGCACCTCGAGCATCGCCGACGACGGGTCGCCGCGCACGTCCGCACCCATCTTGTCGATCTCGTCGATCATGATCACGGGGTTCATGGATCCGGCGTCGCGCATGGCCCGCACGAGCGTTCCGGGCATCGCGCCCACGTATGTGCGCCGGTGCCCGCGGATCTCCGCCTCGTCGCGCACCCCGCCCACGCTGATGCGCGCGAACTCGCGCCCAAGGGTGCGGGCGATGCTGCGTCCGAGCGACGTCTTGCCCACGCCCGGCGGGCCCGAGAACAGGATGACCGTCCCGGCGGCATCACCCTTCAGCCGCGCGACCGCGAGCTCCTCGAGGATGCGCTTCTTCGCCCGTTCGATGCCGTAGTGGTCCTCGTCCAGCACCCGGCGCGCGCGCTCCAAGTCCAGGTCGTCCTCGGTGTACGTGCCCCAGGGGATGTCGAGGATCCAGTCCAGGTAGGTCCGGATCACTTGGTGCTCGGCCGACTGGTCGGGGATCCGGCCAATGCGCGTCAGTTCGCGCTCGGCCGCCGCGCGCACCTCATCGGGCAGCTGTGCCTCGTCTACCCGCCGCCGCAGCTCGGTGATTTCCGCCCCGTCGCCCTCGCCCAGCTCGTCCTGGATGGCCTTCAGCTGCTGGCGCAGTACGAATTCCCGCTGGCCCTGTTCGATGTCCTGCTCCACCTCGGCCTGGATGCGCGCGCCCAGTTCCAGCACCTGGATCTCGCGCGCCAGGATCTCGCTGAGGCGCCGGAGCCGCTGCGAGACCCGGGCCTCCTCGAGCAGTTCCTGCTTCTCCGTTACCGGCAGCCGCAGCGACGACGCCACAAGGTACGACAGCGTGCTGGGGTCCTCCAGGTTGGCGGCGGCCATCTGCAGCTCGTCCGGCAGGTACGGCACCAGGTCCACCACCCGGGTGAACGCGCCCTGCACGTTCCTCGCGAGGGCCTTCAGCTCGTCCGATTCCTCCATCACGTCGGGTACCTGCGTCGCGGTCGCCACGAGGAAGGGGTCATCGGACGGGAAGGCCGTGAGTCGCACGCGCTCGCCCCCGTGCACCAGCACGCGCATGGAGCCGTCGGGCACGCGCAGCATTTTCTCGACGGTCGCCACCACGCCCACGTCGTAGAGATCGGCCGGACCGGGCTCGGGGGTGTCGGCGTCGCGCGCGGTCACCAGGATGAGCCGGCGCACCTCGCGGTCCATGACGTCATCCACCAGGCGGATGCTGCGCTCCTCGCCGATGGCCAGCGGGGCGACGGCCTCGGGGAACACCACGGTGCCCTTCAGGGGCAGGACGGGCAGTTCGGCCGGCCACTCGATGCCTGGTGGCGGCGACTCCTCATCCGCCGGCGTCACCATGACGTCCTCCGCCACGGTGTTGCCGCCCACCTCCACCGGAACCGCGCCCGGCGTGCCGTCGTCCCCGTCGGCCATCAGCCGCCCCTCACGTGCACTTGCACCGCCTCGGGGCCACGCCGCGGGGCGAGGGGGAGCGTGATGACCAGCATGCCGCGGTCGTAGTCGGCGGTGGCACCACCCACGTCCACCGGTGCGCCGACGCGCAGGCGCCGCTCGAACCGGCCCCACTCGATCTCCGCGTGCTGGTACACGCGGCGCTCCCCCGCAGGGCGCCTGCGCTCGCCACGCACCACGAGCAGGTCGTCGTCCACCTCCACGCCGATCGCCGCCGGGTCCACGCCGGCCATGTCCAGCTGCACGACCACCCGCGGGGGGTCATCGGCCAGCCAGACGTCGGCCATCGCACGCATGCCCGCCGCCCGCGGGGGCATCCCTCCGCCGGCGAGTTCCGCGAACATCCTGTTGAGCTCGCGCTCGAGCCTGCGGTACTGCACGAGCAGGTCCTCCTCGGCGCGACTCATGCGCCACAGGCTACCCGCGCGCCGCATTCCGGCGGAGCCCGGCGGTAGGCTGGACCCCGTGGCAGGTCCAGAGCGCACACGCCGTCGCCGGCCGTCCGGTCCTCCCGTCGGGGGCTGGGGCTTTGGCGCTGCGGGCATCCCCGGCGGGGCCTGGGCTGGCCTGTCGGCGATCCTCATGGTGGTGGCCATCGTGCTCCTCGCCACCGATTACACCGGCTACGGGGCGCTGCTGGTGGTGCTGGCGTTCGCCGCCGCGGTCAACCTGGTGCCGTGATCACCGATCCCGTCGCCCTGGCGGACGCGCTGCGCGCGGCCCGTCCCGCCGCCGAGCCCTCCGACCTCCCGCCCGAGGAGCTCGACGACCTGGTACGCGCGGCGGGTGGGGACCCGGCGGATGCCGCGCTCGTGGGCCGCGCCGTGGTCGAGTGGGAGCGCATGCTGCCCTAGCGGGCCCCGGCCACCGCCAGGTCGAGCCGCGCGGCCAGCGCCTGCGCGAGGGCATCCTCCACCGTCACCCGGTCCCCGTTGCCGCCCTCGGCCGCGATCGAGGTGGCCGCCACCTCCGGTGCCCCGCATGCGCTCATCCGCGCGAACCATGCCGGGTCGGGGTCGGCGTTCAGCCCGATGCCGTGCATGCTCACGCCCTCGCGCACGCGGATGCCCACGCTGCCCACCTTCCGGCCGTCCACGTAGGTGCCCATCGCGTCGTGATCACTCACGGCGCCCGGCACGCCGCAGGCGTGGCAGGCATCGGTCATGGAATCGACGAGGGCCTGCACGAAGCGCCGCACGCCGCGGCCGCGGCGGAGGTCCATGAGCACGTAGCCCGTCACCTGGCCCGGCCCGTGCCAGGTCATCTGTCCGCCGCGGTCGGTGGCCACGCACGATGCGCCGAGCGCGGCCAGGGCTGCGTCGTCGATCCACAGGTCGTCCCGCGTGCCGTGGCGCCCGTAGGTGTACACCGGGTCGTGCTCGAGGAGCCAGAGCACGGCGGGCGACGTGCCGTCGCCCACGCGCTCGGCGATCACCTGTTGCTCCCGCCAGGCCTCGTGGTAGCCGATGCGCCCGGTGCGGCGCAGCCGGGCGGGCCGGGTCATACCAGCA
>JAPOLI010000063.1 GCA_029977205.1 bacterium | reverse complement strand
GACTGTCCTGAACTACGTCCTCACGAAGGAGATGGAGACGGAGAGGCGCCAACTCGCCGAACGCGGCGAGGAAATGCCGCCGCTCCCCACTCCGCGGCACTAAAGATGCCGGACTGGTACGCGACCGCCCTCGCCGTCGGCGTCGTCCCGGCGCTCGCGGCGATCGGGGTGCTCGCGGCGGTTGCGTGCGCGGTCCGCGGGGACTGGCGCACCGGCGTGGGGCTCGGGCTCGACCTATGGCTTGCCGCCGGCCTGCTCACGCTGGCCACCGTGGACACATGGATCCCCGTCGCCACGGTCATCGTCATCGTGGTGGTCCGACAGGTGGCGACGCGGGTGATCGACCGGTCAGCCCGACTTCGGGCCTAGGCCGCCGACTCCACCTCGCGCTCCGTCACGACTCCGGTCTCGAGCGCACGACGCGCGAGCTCCGCGCGCTTGTCGTTCTGCGCGACCTGGTCCATGCGGAACCGGTTGTAGAGCTCCTTCAGGTGGCTCTTGACCCCGTCGAGGCTGAGAACGCACTCGTCCGCGATCTCCTGGTTGGTGGCGGGGGTCGCCCGGCGCTCGCGCACCTGGGGACCGCAGAGCGCGATGAGCACCCTCTTCTGGGCCGGCGTCACATCAGGGGGGGCATGCTCGGTCGCCGCAATGGTGCCGGGGTCGGCGGCCTCAGCAGGGTTCCGGAACACCACCACCGTGTCGCCCACCCGCAGCCAGTCGCGGTCGCGCAGCCGGTGGCGCCCGCTCACGCGGATGCCGTTCACGAAGGTGCCATTGCGCGAGAGCCCGTCGTCCTCCACGGCCCAGGCACCCCCGAGCTGCTCCAGCACCGCATGCACCCCGGACACCCGGCCGTCGAAGTCGAGGGCAAGGTCATTGTCGGGATTGCGGCCCACCGTGAGCCGCGTCGTGTCGTCGAGCGCGACGATGGTGAACTCGCCCTGCGCATCGCGGAGGAACAGGAACGGCGCTCCCGCCGACTCGGCGGCGATGACCGCCTTCGATTCGGCCACGCTCTCGGCCTTGGGGTGTGCAGGCTCAGGCATCGTCAATCACCCTGAGGTGACTGTAGCCAGTGCCACCGGGGCCCTCTCCCCGATGCGGTGCACAGGCGGTGGCCGACGCACCACCCGCCCCGAGCGCACAGGTGTCGCGCGCCCAACGGCCGCACCGGGCCGCAGACCCGCGCTAGTTCCCCAGGGCAGTGCGCGCGGCTGCAGCGAGGTCGGCAGCGCTGGCGTAGCGCTCCGCGGGATCACGGGCAAGTGCCCGGGCGATGACCGGGTCGAGGGCGGGATAGCCCGCCACCGAAGGCGGGGGCTCCGACAGGGCCGCCGCCAGGGCGGCGCCCGCGCTGTCGCGCGCGTAGGGCGCGTGGCCACTCAGCATCGCGAAGAGCAGGGCGCCGAGGCCGTAGACATCGGCAGCGGGGCCGGTGTCCTCGCCCATGATCTGCTCGGGGGCGGCATAGCCTGCCGTCCCGAGCACATCTCCGTGGTGCGAGATCGTGCCCTCGTGCGCGCTGCGCGCGATGCCGAAGTCGGTGAGGTACACATGCCTGCCCGCCCCTTGGTCGACGAGCACGTTGGCGGGCTTGACATCGCGGTGGACGAGGCCGCGTGCATGCGCTGCATCGAGCGCCGATGCGATGGCATCGGTCACGCGGAGCGCCTCGGTGGGGTCCATGGGCCCATCGGTGCGAAGGCGTGTGCCCAGGTCCGGCCCCTCGACGAGGCGCATGGCCATGAACAGCACCTCGTCGTCGTCGTCAGCGGCGAATACCGGCAGCACGTTGGGGTGCTCGAGCTGCGCCGCAACCCGCGCCTCGCGCCGGAACCGCTCGCGGAATCCCGGATCGCCCGCCACCTCCGGGGCCAGCACCTTCACGGCAACGGCTCGCCCTGTACGGATCTCCTCGGCGCGGTACACGACGCCCGCGCTGCCCCGCCCGACCACCTCGGTCAGCCGATAGCCGGGCGCGATGAGGTCGGCCGCGGCCTCGCCGCCGACCTGCGTGCCCTCGAGCACCTGGGCCACGGCGGCCTCATCCGCGGCGGCGAACCGGCGGCGAAGATCGCGCCGCTCGGCATCCGCGCGCAGGTAGGCGACCACCAGCCACGCCGCGAGTGAGATCACGAACGCGATGAGCGGCGCGACGACCGGGATGATCACGCCGGCCTGGAAGGCCGCCTGCGCGGCGACGAGGAAGACCACGGCCGCCGCCGCGGCCACTACGGCCGCCCACACCTGCCGCCGAAGCGCCAGCCCGGTGACAGGCACCACCAGGCCCATCAGCAGGATGATCAGCACATCGAGGGGTCCGCCGCTCGTCTGCATGAAGGTGCCGTCCAGGGCGTTCTGCACGGCCTGGGCATGGATCTCCCCGCCGGGGAGCGTGTCGTCACCCGGCGCGGTGGTGGCCAGGCGATCCGACGGAGTGGTGAGGTCAATCCCCACCACCACCACCTTGCCCGCGAGGTCCGCGCGCGGCACGCGACCGTCCAGCAGGTCGACCACGGAGATCGTGCGGACGGTGCCGGCCGGACCCGCGAATCGGATCTTGGCGTCCCCATCGGCGAACGCGGCCTGCGGAACGTCCACGCCGGCCACCCGGGCCGCGGCGACGGCGAACGCATCCAGGCCGCTCCACCGCCCCGGCACACTTGACACCGGCCAATCGCGGTTCACCTCGAAGCCCGTGTACCCGGCGCTCGCACCAATCGCGCGAAGGTGTCCCCGGCCACCGCGCAGCCATGCGAGGGTCTCGGTGCCGCCATCGGGTGCCGCCTTGGTCGCGGCGAAGACGACGTTCCCGGCACGGCGCGCGGCGTCGGAGAGCGCGCGATCGTCCGCGAGCCCGCGGGCGGACGGCTCGGTGAACGCGATGTCGTAGGCGATGGCCTTCGCGTTACCCTGCGCCAGCGCGTCGATGACCTCCGCATGCACGGCGCGTGGGGGCGGCCACTGCATTCCCAGCGCCTCGAGGCTCTCCTCGTCGAAGGCCACAAACGCCACATCGGGCACGGACGCCCCCTCGGTGCCGCGCACCTGGAAGCGCCAGTGCTCGCTCTCGATCTCAAGACGCTGTACCGCGCCAGTGGCCCAGAGGGCCAAGCCCGTGACCGGCGCGAGCAGGAGGACGAGCGCCGTGATGACGCGGCGGCTCACCGCGTGCGGACGATGTACACGCGTTTCGCGCGGACGTTGACCGTGCGGCGGGTGATGAGGCTGCGTACGGCGACGACTCCGCGGAAGACCTTCACGCGGCTGTAGCGACACGTGTCGCTGGCACCCCAGACTGTCCCTCGGGCGGTCCCGGTGATGTACCGCGAGCGGGTGCGCACGACTCCGCGCTTGCGCCGCGCCGTCGTCTTGCCCACCGACACCCGCACGGCGCGCGATCGGGTGCGCGGCAACGGCTTCTTCGTGCCCGCGGCTTCCGACTTCGACGCACCGCACGCGAGCGGCTGGGACAAGCGGATGTCCGTGAGCGTCGGCTTGCCCTTCCGGAAGTTCTGCTGAAAGGTGAACACACCCTTGGATACGACGACCTCCCGCGTGGGGCCTGCAGTGCCACCCTCGCGTATCCGGATCGCGACCGAGCCCGTGCGGGTGTCCACCTGCGAGCCGACGGGGAGCGAGCTCAGGACGCCGTTGTCAAGCCGCACGAAGGTCGCAGTGCCCGGCAGGCGCACCTGCACCGTGCCCGATTTCACGCGTGCCACGCCGGACCGCCCGACGGTTGCGGTCGGCGCGGCTCCTCCGGCTGCACCGGCGGCACCACCTGTCGCGCCACCAGGCGCAGCATCGGCGGTCGCCGAACCGAGGAGTCGCGCCAGGCGCGATGCAGTGGCCCCGGCGTACTGCTGGAAGCTGCCACCCACCAGCACCCCCCCGTTTGCCTGAAGGCCGACGCTGGTCACCCCGGCGCTGAACCCCGTGCCGGGTGCGAAGGATGTGTCCAGTGATCCATCGGGGTTGAGGCGCGCGATTCGGGGCCGACTCACCCCGTCGTACGTGGTGAAGGTGCCGCCGACGACGACCTTGCCGTCGGGCTGCACGGCGATGGCCTCCACGGCCCCGTTGAACCCGCCCCCAACGCTGAACGATGCATCCAGGCTGCCATCCGGATTGATCCGCGCGAGGCGCGTCCGGGCGACGCCGTTGTACGCAGTGAAGGTCCCCCCTGCGATGATCTTGCCGTCGCTCTGAACGGCCACGGCCCGCACCGAGCCGTCGAAACCGGTGGTCGGGGAGAACGCCTTGTGCGGCGAGGCATTGGCGGTGAGGCGCGCGATTCCGCGCCACGAGGTCGCGCCGTCCACGGACGTGAAGTCACCGCCCAGCGCGAAGCCCCCGGTGGGATCAGGTGCGATCGCGCGCACCGCCCCACCGGCGATGAAGTTTGCTCCGAAGCCCACGCCGGTGTATTTGACCGCACTGGCCGTGAGGCCGATCAGGTGGAACTGCGCACTGCCCTTATATGCATCGAAGTTCCCGCCTGCGAGGACCCTGCTCGCATCGATCGCCGCGAGCGCCTCGACCGTCGCCGTGGCGCCGCCATTGAGCGTGAACCCCGACGCGACATCGAACCCCGCATCGAGGGTGCCGTCGGCATTGAGCCGCACGAGTGCGCGCGAGAGCGTGTTCCCGAATCGGACGAACGAGCCGCCCGCCAGGATGTCACCGTCAGGCTGCACGAGAAGCGCATTCACTGCGCCGTCAAGGCCACCACCGGCTGTCGGCACGAACGACGTATCGAGTGCGCCCGTCGTGGTGAGCCGGGCGACGCGAGGACGGCTCGTGTCGTTGTATGCCGTGAACGAACCCCCGACGACGATCCGGCCGTCGGACTGAAGCGCGATCGCCTCTACCGTTCCATTCAGGCCGGATCCATTCTGTGCGAATGCGGAGTCCGACGTGCCCGCCGAGGCGGCCAGAAGCGTGCCGGCGCTGGCGGCCGCAGCAGCCGCGCCGACGGCGATCGCCGCGACGGCAGTTCGTCTGGGCCTACGGGGATGTCGCGTATGAAGAGTCATGCCCGAAGCATCGCCCGCACGGGCGCCGGGTGGTGACACCCGGCCGGGTGATCAGCACCACCCGCAAGGCGAGGCAGCACGGACACTACGTCCTCCTGCTCCATGAAGCACTCACCGGCGTGACCCGCGAACGTCAGGCGCAGACCGCAGGGGTCACGCTGCAGATGCGATCCGCTCGCACACGCCCCCTACCCGATCCAGGCCCACCCCGTGGCGGTGCCGAAGGAGTTCCTCTGCGCGAACAGCGGATTGGAGGATGAGGTGGCCGCCGC
>JAPOLI010000062.1 GCA_029977205.1 bacterium | reverse complement strand
GAGCACGTGGCGCACACGCTGCACCACCTGGCGATGTCGAATGAGCGCGCTGCCGAGGCCGCGGGCTGGGAGGCGCTGTACGACAAGCGCCGCGAGGAGCGCCGCCAGATGCTGCTGCTCATCGAGGAGCGCGGGGAGTCCGTGCTGGACGGTGAGCCCCTGCAGTTGTTCCAGAGGTCGATCGTGCCGGTGGTGCTGGGGGACCGCGGCGCCTAGGCGCCGCTCGCCGCGCGCAGCACCCGCGGGGGCAGCACCGCGACCAGTTCGCCGCCGCCCGCCCATATGGCATCCATTCGCACCACCGCCGCACCCGGGCGGCGGAACGCGATCATCCCGCATCCGGTGAGGTCGGCCAGCGCGTAGCTCAGCCCGGGCTGGTGCGAGCAGGCAAGCACCACCCCGGCACCCGGATGCTCCAGCACGGCATCGAGCAGGGCGTCGGTGGTCATCCCCGGGGCCAGGCGGTCGTCGTGCTGCACGGGGCACCCCGTGGCCCCGGCGACCTCCTGTGCGGTCTGTGCGCACCGCACGAGTGGGCTGCACAGCACCAGGTCCGGCGCCAGTCCCAGCGCCACCAGTCCGGCGGCCGCCTGCGCGGCGCGCTCCCTGCCGCGGGCGGTCAGTGCCCGTGCGGCATCACCGCCCGGCGCGTGGTCCTCGGCCACTCCGTGGCGCATGAGGATGAGCGTCGTCATGAGATGGGGGGCACCTGGCCTACGAGCAGGGCGGAGAAGGCCACCACCACGAGGGTGAGGCCCACCTCTACCCAGGCATTCCGCCGCACCCGGGCAAGCGTTGCGGTGTTCGGCGTGCCACCGCGCCGCCGCAGGGTCGCCACGATGCGCCGGGTGTCCAGCGCCAGCACCGATGCCACCGTCAGTAGGCCGATCTTCACGAGGATCGTCCAGCCGTAGGGTGTCTCCCAGAGGTCGGCGGGAGATGACATCTGGCCGATGGCGCGCACGATGCCCGAGGCCACCAGCAGCACCACGGCGATCACGGCCAGCCACGAGAAGCGCGCGAGCGCGAGCCCGCCAGCGCGCCTCCCACCGGCCCCCGCCACCCGCGGCAGCCGCAGCAAGAACACCACCAAGATGGCCAGGCCACCCACCCATGCGCTCGCGAGCGCCGCATGAAGGGCATCGGCTGGCACCTGCACGGCGGGCATGGCCGTGGTGCTGGCGTGCCCCTGTGCCGACAGCGACCCCAGGGCGACGAGCGCCGGCACGAGCATGATCAGAATCGGCCGCAGCCCGCCGTCGGCCTGGTCGGGTGCGGGCACGGCGTCGGTGCGGTACTCGGCCAGGAACCGCCAGACCCCCAGCGCGAACAGCACGAACAGCGAGAGCGTGCGCACCTGCAGCAGGTCGCCGAATCGCGTGTCGGCCAGCACCCGCACCATGCCCTCGGGGTCGCCCAGCGCCCCCCACACCGAGGTGCCCATTGATCCCGCGGTCTTCACCACCAGCACCGCGGCCTCGCCGAGCAGGGCTACCAGGGCCAGCACGCCGAACCCGATCCACCAGGCATCGCGGCCCCACGACAGGGCGGCGTCGCGCTCGCGTGCGGGCATGGGGGGCGCGGGCGACCAGGCGTCGCGCCACACCAGCACCCGGAACAGCAGCAGCGCGAGCAGCCCACCGATGCCCACCAGTTCGAGCCATCGCGCGGTCACCGCCCATGCGCTGGTCTCGGTGGGTCCGGTGCCGCCGCCGGGCCCACCAAGGTATGGCGCCGTCAGGGGGACGTCGCCCACCGCGAACACCGTGGCCCCGGGGATGATGTGCCCATCCGCCGAGACCACGCGCCACCGCACCGTGTAGGTGCCGGGCGCCAGGCGTGGCTCCACCGGCACTTCGGCCACTGAGGCATCCGACGCCAGCACCTCGCCCGCTCCCGATGCCACGGGGTTCCCGGTGGCGTCAACCACCGTGAGGTCCTCGGGGCGCAGCAATTGCACCGGCTCGGAGAAACGGATGGTCACCGTCTCGGGGCCCGCGTCCAGGCGCTGGCGATCCGCGGGCGTGATCTCGTTCACCACCGCATGGGCCTCGGCGCGCGGTGCCAGCACGAGCGCGGCGAGGAGGAGCGCGGCGAGGGCCGCGAGGATGGCTGGCATGGCGCGGCCCGGGAATCGCACGGTTCCGCAGGCTAGCCTGCGGCAGTCAGCCGGAGAACGTGGGGGATGCGGTGAGCGGGATCGTCGAGGGCAAGCGCGCGCTGGTGATCGGGGTCGCGAACAAGCGGAGCATCGCGTGGGCCATTGCCCGCGGGCTGGACGCGCAGGGCGCGCGCGTGGCGCTGACCTTCCAGGGGGAGCGCGTGGAGAAGGACGTCCGGAAGCTGGCCGGCGAGCTCGCCAACGGACCCGTGCCGGTGCTCCCGCTGGACGTCACTGATGCCGCGCAGCTGAACGCGGCCGTGGAGGGTACCGCCGAGGCCCTGGGTGGCATCGACATCCTCGTCCACGCCGTGGCCTTCGGGAAGGTCGAGGACCTGGGCGGCCGCTTCATGGACGTCTCGGACGACGGGTTCCAACTGTCCCTGGATATCTCATCGTGGTCGCTCAAGCGCCTGGCGGAGCGGGTGGAGCCCCACATGCGGCAGGCCGGCGGCGGGGCGATCGTCACCCTCAGCTACGTGGCCGCCGAGCGCGCGGTTCCCGGGTACAACGTGATGGGCGTCGCGAAGTCGGCGCTCGAGTCGATCGTGCGGTACCTGGCGTGGGACATGGGTCCCGACAACGTGCGCGTGAACGCCCTGTCCGCAGGGCCGGTGCGCACCCTGGCCGCGCGGGGCATCCCCGGGTTCGGCGATATGGTGGACAACGCCATCGAGCGTTCGCCGCTGCGGCGCCCCATCGACGCCGACGAGGTGGCCGATGCCGCGGTGTTCCTGTGCTCCGACATGGCCCGTGCGGTGACCGGCGAGACCCTGCACGTGGATGCCGGATATCACGCCATGGCGATCTGAGCGGCCCCGTCCGCATCGGGGTGGTGGCCGACACGCATGTCGGTGAGACCCTGCCCGATCTTCCCGCATCCGTTCCGGCAGCGCTCGAGGGATGCGACCTGATCCTTCATGCGGGGGATATCACCTGCATGTCTGTGCTGGACCGGCTGGGGCAGATCGCCCCGGTGGTGGCCGTGCAGGGCGACCACGACCGCCTCGCGGGCATCGACCTCCCACGTGAGCGCGTGGTGGTGGTGCGCGGGCGGCGTATCGGACTGGTGCACGGCCGGCGGTCGCGCGCCATCGAGACGCCTGCGGCGGCGCTCAGCCTCGCCCGGCGCCGCGCCGTGCTCTTGGGCCTGCACCGCTACATGCGCCGCCGCCTCGGCCCGGTGGACATGATCGTGCACGGTCACCTGCACATGCCGGTGGAGACCGCGGTGCGCGGAACCCGCGTGTTCTCGCCGGGCGCGGTGTACATCCCGGAGGAGCGCGACGTGAGCGAGCGCACCGGGCTGAAGGGGCGTGCATACCTGCGCTTCCGAAGGGCACTGACACCGGATGACAGGGCATCGGCGGTGGGTCTGATCGAGGTGGGTCCCGAGGGCATGCACGCACGGCGCGTGCTGCTGCGTGATGTCCGGCCGGGTCACTATGGTTCCGCCACAGACGACCCCGACGCGGGAGGACTGCCGAGATGACCGCTGACGTCGCCTATCAATTCCGGAACGCCCATAAGGAACTGGAGCGCGCGAAGGCCGACTACTTGGCCATATCGCGTGGATCGCACCTCTACGCCGATGCGGAGTCGCACGCGGCTGCCGAGGAAAAGGCCTGGGAGCGCATGATGGTGCTGCGCGACCGCGCCGATGCGACCGCGCCCGTCTAGGTCGGGTCCATCACGGGTCGCTGTCTCGGGACGGCGCACGGCAGGCGCCCGGGTCACATCCCATCCGGGTAGTTGGCATCTCGGTCTTCAGGCCGCGGTTGCGCCCTGCCCGGTCAGCCCCCGTTGTCACGGTCGCGGGCTGATCGTTCGGCGGCGCGCTGCTCCTCCGCCTCCACCATCTGGGCGAAGCGTTGGATGATGTCGTCGGGTACGGGGCCGTCGGGCGGGTCCTCGATTTCCAGCGATGGCCGTGGCGCGGGCGGTGGCCCGTCGCCGTCGCCACTGTCATCTTCGCCCGGGGTGTCGCCCGCCGGCGGGATCAACGGGACCTCGCCGGTGGCGGCCACGTCATCGGCCGCCACGTCAACCGCCAGGCCCTTGTGCTCGCCGGTCGCGGCGAGATCGTCGCGCTCGTCCTCCCCTACCGCGAGCTCGCCGGTGGCCTGGATCTCCTCCGGCGGCGATGCGGGCCCGGCAGCAGCAGCGTCCGCGTCGGCGGCATCCGGGGCGGCCGCCACCGCGGGCTCATCCGCCGCCTCCGTGACCACGGGCACGTCGGAAGCATCCGAGTCGGCCGTGGCATCCACTCCGTCGGTGGCATCCGCCGCGTCGGCGGCATCGGGATCGATCGGCTCGCCAAGCGCCCCGACGCTCGCCCCGAGCGGCGTGACCGTCTCATCGAGGATGCCCGGGGCGGCGTCCGCCGGAAGTTCGGGCATGGGGACGTCGGCCACCTCCACGCCGTCGTCCTCCACGACGATCCGGTACCGCTCCACGTGCGGGGCGTGCACGAACAGGATGCGCTTCCACTCGTCGCGCCCGGCCTCCTCGGCGGCGCCGATGCTGCGGAAGCGCCCCACCTCGGTGCGCTGCGCCTCTGCCGGCCTGCCGGGCACACCCACCACTGCGACGAGGAAGCGCTTTCTCAGACCCATCCCCGTGAATGCTACCCGGTGCCCCGGCCCACCCGGGGCCATGCCCGGCCCGTCCGGTTACCCTGACGCCGTGAGTTCCGGCCGCTTCATGCATATGGTCGCCTGCGTCGACGACTCCCCCGCCACCGAGGCCGTGGTGCGCCTGGCCGAGTCGGTGCGTGCGGACGGCGGACGCATCTCCGTGGTGCACGTGCTGGGCGGGCCGCCATTCAGCGAGTCATTCCTGGCCGCCATCGGCACCGCCTTTGGCGGGTCGCCCCTCGGCGACAACTCGGGGGCGCACCGCGAGATCGCCCAGGCGCTGCTGGAGACCGTATGCGACGGCGTGCCCGGTGCCGCGCCGGTGATGCTCGACCCGCACGACGCCGACTCGCCGCCTGATGCCGTGGTGCGCTGGGCCGAGGACAACGACGTCGATGCCATCGTGGCCGCCTCCCATGGTGACCCGCTCGCGCGCGCCGTGAAGCTGGTGGGCAGCTTCAGCGCCCACCTGGCACGACATGCGCCCTGCCCGGTGATCCTGCTGCCGCCGGGCACCGTCACCACCGACTGATCGCTACGGGCGCGGGGGGCGCGGCAGGAATCCGCTGGTGCGCCGCACGTACTCGGCGTAGCCGGGGCGCCGCTGCCCGATGTCCTTCTCCAGGAGCCCCGCCCCTGAGACCTTGACCAGGAGGATGGTCATGAGCACCGGGCCGACGAATCCCCATGCGCCCGCGCCGCTCTCGGCGGCGATCAGGTAGATGCCCCACCACACCATGAAGTCGCCGAAGTAGTTCGGATGGCGCGT
>JAPOLI010000061.1 GCA_029977205.1 bacterium | reverse complement strand
ATCGAGCTGGTGTTCCCCGACTCCGAGCCCGTGGCGCATCGCCACCGCGAGGGCACGCTGATCGTGGAGACCGATCTGGAGGGTCCCACGGGCGCCGTCCGCGTCATCGACGCGCTGGCAATCCCGCCGCGCGGCCCCGTGCAGGCGGCGTGGCCCGGCATGTTCGTGCGGCAGGTGCTGGTCCTGAAGGGCGAGGTGGAGATCGGCCTGGTCACCCGCCTGCGCTATGCGTACGGCCGCAACCCCCCGCGCTGGCGCGGCGAAGGGCGCAAGATCATCGGATACGGGCCGGGCCTCACCATCGAGTTGCAGAGCGAGATCCCGCCCCGCGCCTACGGCGTCGACCTGGGCGGCACCACCACGCTGCCCGAGGGCGAGCGACGGGTGATGGCCCTGCGCTGGCAGGACCCGCAGGCCAAGGGGACTGACCTCCGCGCCACCGTGGAGGACACGGCACGCTTCTGGCGCGCATGGGGAACCGACTGCGATCACGACCCGAGCGCCGTGCTGCTGAAGGGGATGATGTACCACCCCACCGGGGCGATGCTGCGCGCGGCCACGACGTCATACGGCGACGGCCCCCTGGCCGATGGCCGCCTGGCGTGGATGGAGGACCAGCCGCGCGCGACGGCGGCCTTCCGCGCCCTGGGCTACGAGGGTGAGGCCGCTTACATCGAGCAGTGGATCGAGCGGGCGGGCGACGGCGGGCCCATCCGTGACCTCAGCGGGGGTGAGCCCCCCGCACAGGCCAAGGTGGACGACGTGGACGCCGACATCATGATCGGTGCGCCGCCGGGCGATGCGCGGGGGAACATCCCTTACCTGCCCGACCTGCTCGACCAGATGGGCGCCTGATCCTTCAAAGTTCCGGCAGCCCGCGGGCTGGATGTACGGGATCATGTCCTGCCAGGCGGCACCGCCGATGAGCACCTGCACCGCGTCACACTCGTTGTCGTCGAGCGCGGAGCCGGACTGCAGGAGGTACCACACCTTCTTCGACCGCGGCACGTAGTAGACGGCCGCGCCGTCGAACGCGTACTGCAAGCAATTCGACGCCCGGCGGTTGAACTTGGCACCGGCGATCGTCTGCGTGCGGGCCGCGAGCTGCACCGTGTAGCGCCGGGCCGGCCCCCTGAACTTCGCGGCCTTCATGATGGCCCCGCCCGAGGGGGCACGGGCGGCGGTCACGGCGAGGGCCACGGGGGCCGCGATGCCGGTGGCGATCCAGCGCGTGGTCGCGGGGTGTCTCCAGGGTCGGCAGGGGGACGGCCCGCGCGACGTTACCGCCAATCCCGGTGGGCTACTCTCGCCCGCATGGATTGGGGGATCACCTGGCGCGCGGCGCTGTCGCAGGCGATCGTGGTGGCGGTGCTCGGCGCCGCCACGGGCCTGGCGTTCTCGAATGAGTTCTTCGAGTCCTGGGGGTGGGCCATCGGGCCCCTCGCATGGCTGGCCGCCACGCTGGTGACCATCGCCATCTGGTCGCTGCCCGCATGGCCCACGCTGTTAGGCGCAATCGTCGCCGGGCTGGTGAGTCTGGTGGGTGTGGCGACGGGGCTGCACTGGACCGGATCGGTCATCGCGCTGGTGCTGTTTGCCCTGTGGTGCGGATGGCAGGGGCGACGCCCCGGCCTGCGGTTCGCGACCTGACGGGCGCCTAGGCGCCCTGGCCGACGGCGTCGCCGAGGGCCTCCCACACATCCAGTTTCGACCGCACACGGCGGATGACCTCGTCGGTGAAGGCCGTGGTACCGCACTCGCCGCCCAGATCCGGAGTGCGGAAGCCGTCGGCCACGGCCTCGAGCGCGCCCTCGTAGATGGCGCGCGACGCCCGGCGCGCGGGTTCGGACGGCATGTAGCCCAGCACCGCCGCCCCGGCCAGAATCATCGCGAGCGGGTTCGCGACGTCCTTGCCGAACAGCGTAGGCGCGGTGCCGTGCGGGGCCTCGGCCATCACCACCGATGGCGTGAAGTCATCCGCGAACGCCAGCAGCAGCGACTCGGCGCCGGCGATGGTGCCGAACAGCTGCAGCACCATGTCGGAGAGCAGGTCGCCGTCGCGGTTGAGGGACGGCACCACTAGGGCCTCACCCGTGTGCCCCACCAGCACCGCGTAGAGGGCATCGATGAGGGTGGGCCGGTACGGAATACCCGGGTACCGGGCGGCGGCCTCGTCCAGCTCCTCCTTCAGCATCCCCTCGTACACCGGGGACACCGTCCACTTGGGCCCGCCGATAACCGTGGCATTCATGCGGCGCGCCTGGAGGAACGAGAACTCGGCAACGGCGCGGCAGACCCGCCGCGAGATGTGCTCCTCGCGGTAGGCCACCTCATCCAGCCCTTCCCCCTCGCGCCACTCGCGTGCGCCGTAGGCGTCGTCCACCGCCATGCGCACCACCGAGATGGGCGCGTGCACGCCGCCGATGGGCCGCACGCCGGGGATGCGTCGCCCGGTGCGGATGATGACCCGGCCATCGATGGCCGTCCGCAGCAACGCGTTGGGGCTGCCCACATCACCCGCGCCCTCGGGGGTGACGGTTGCGGCCTTCAGGCCGTATCCGGTGCGCTTCAGCGCATCGGCTGCCTCCTGGACCACGGCGTTGCCGCTCGCGCGGCGCGACTCTAGCGACAGGTCCACGCGCTCGAGCGCGAGGGGCATGCCGATGACGTCGGGGGCGAGCACGCGCAGGGCCTGCTCCAACAGTTCCTGCCCGGTTTCGTCCCCCTCCATGACCACGAGAACGGGTGTTGACATGAAAACCACTGTAGGGCGACGCACGGCACCACCCAATGGCTTCGGTCACCCGCGTTGCAGCGTGGCTACGCCGCGGCGGCCGTCTCCCACGCCGACCACACCACCTCGCGCAACTGCTGCGCGGCGGCCGCGGGGTCGTCCGCGTAGATGACTGAGCGGCTGGCCGACACCAGGGCACCCGCGGCGTGCCCGCCGAACGCCGGTCCGAGCGCCGCGGGGTCGCCCCCCTGCGCCCCCACGCCGGGCAGCAGGAAGGGCTGCCGGGACATCAGCGCACGCAGCCGCACAAGGCGCCCGGGAACCGTGGCCCCCACCACCGCGCCCACCGATGACAGCCCGTCGCCGGTCGGCAGGCCCTCCCCCCACCCGCGCACCCGATCGGCCACGGCCTCGTGCCACAGGCGACCATCGGCCAGCGGCAGGTCCTCCAGCTCGGCGGCGCCCGGGTTGGAGGTGCGCACCAGCACGAAGAGTCCGCACCCCGTGTCACGGGCGGCGTCGAGGAAGGGCTGCACGGCATCGGTTCCGAGCATCGGGTTCACCGTGAGGGCGTCGATGGGCGGGCGCAGGAAAGCCGCGGCGTAGTGGCGCGCCGTGGCATCCACGTCGCCGCGCTTGGCGTCGGCGATCACCAGCAGCCCGGCATCGTGCGCCGCCTGTGCGACGTCCTCAAATGCCTGCCAGCCATCAGCCCCGAACCGCTCGAAGCACGCGAGCTGCGGCTTGGCGGCCACGCAGTGAGGCGCCGCCTGCTCGATCACGCGCAGGCAGAAGTCGCGGGCGCCCGCGGCGCCGCCCGGCAGGCGTGCGGGGTCGGGGTCGAGCCCCAGAACCACCTGGGACCTACGGCGCGCCACGTGGTCGGCGAGGCGGGATGCGAAGGGCTCGGGACTCATAGGACGACCGCCGTGACGATGGGGATGGTGAACAGGGACAGGACCGTGGTAACGGCCACGCAGCCGGCCAGCAGGCTGACGGGCAGACGGTAGTGGGCACCCATGACAAGGGCCATCATGCCGCTGGGCATGGCCCCCAGCACCGTGATGGTGTCGAGCTCATTCCCCCGGAACCCGAAGGCGTACGCGATGGCAAAGGCCACCACCGGCGCCACGGCAAGCTTCAGCACCGACACCCCGGCGATGGTGCGCCAGTTGCCGGTGATGCCCGACCACTCCAGCACGATGCCCGCATACAGCATCACCACCGGCAGCAGACCGGCGGCCAGGTACTCCACGGGGAACTGCAGGAAATCCCACAGGTCCTGCACGCCGGAGAGATTGAGTACCAGCCCGAGGATGAGCGCCCACATGGGCGGAAGCAGCAGCCCGCGCAGCGAGCCCAGGATGGCGCGCGCATCCTGCACCTCGCCGCGCCCGAACCACGCCGCGACGATCGGGTTGAAGGTCCAGATAAGGATGCCGGTGCCAAGGGCGTCGTACATCACCGCGACCGTCAGCGAGTAGTCGCCGCCCGATGCCGCGATCAGCGGGAGCCCGAAAAAGCCCGTATTCGCAACGCCCACCATCACCATCACCCCGCCGACCGCACCCCGGCTGAGCCCCATCATCCGGGTGAAAGCCAAGGCCAGGGGAGCCATCACGGCAGTCACGGCAAAGGCGACGAAGGGCACGAGGATGAGGCCCCAGTCCAGGTTGGCGCCGATCATGATGTCCAGCACCAGCGCAGGCAGCAGCGCGTACAGGGTGATCTGCACCAGGATCGGGGCCTGATCGCGCCGGATCACCCCGAAGCGCTGCAGGAGCACCCCGATGGCGATCATGATGAGCGCCGAGAAGGCGGTCTCGATCACGGGAAGGAGCGGCCCACCAGGTACACGGCGCCCGCCGCGAGCAGGTTGGGCCGGCGCAGGCGCGCACCCTCCAGTGGGCGGCCGCGCTCATCCAGCAGGACGCGCCGGATGGTCATGAGGTCCTCGTGCTCCAACAGGGTCTCAAAGTCGCGGATGGTGCACAGGTGGATGTTGGGCGTGTCGTACCAGCGGTATGGGAGCGATCGGCTGGTGGGCATGCGCCCGCGGGCTGCGAGCGACCAGCGCAGCCGCCAGTAGCCGAAGTTGGGGAACGACACGATCCCGACATGCCCCACGCGCATCATCTCGTGCAGCACCAGCGCCGGGCGGTGCGTGGCCTGCAGCGTCTGCGACAGGATCACCACGTCGTAGGCGTCGTCGTCCACATCGCCCAGGCCCTGGTCGATGTCGGCCACCACCACGGGCACACCGCGGGCCACGCAGGCGTGGAAGCCCTCATCGGAGATCTCCACGCCCGCGCCGGCGCACTCCTTCTGCCGGATCAGGTGGTCCAGCAGCACGCCGTCGCCGCACCCCAGGTCGAGCACACGCGAACCACGGGGGACCATGGCGGCGACGACGTCGAGATCGGGGCGAAGGGCCATCCCGCGCAGGCTACCCGCCGCACCCCGGGGACAGTCCCCTAGATGCCCCGGTCGTCGGCCGTCCGGTCCAGGAAGGCCTGCACCGTCCGGTGGTACTCCGGGATGTTCAGCAGGAACGAGTCGTGGCCCCAAGGGCTCTCGATGTCGCGGAAGGTCACCGGCACCCGCCACGCCTGCAACTGACGCACGATCTCGCGTGAGTGCTCGGTGTCGAAGCGCCAGTCGGAGTCGAACGAGACGACGAGGAAGCGCGTGGAGGTGCCCTCAAGGCGGGCGCCCACCCCGGCCGGGTCGGCGAAGACGTCGAAGTAGTCCATCACCCGGGTCATGTAGAGGTACGTGTTGGCGTCGAACCGCTTGAGGAACGACTCGCCCTGGTGCTGCAGGTATGACTCCACCTGGAAGTCCACGCTGAAATCGA
>JAPOLI010000060.1 GCA_029977205.1 bacterium | reverse complement strand
GATCGACAGCAGGCTGTCCATGCCCGAGAGCGCCTTGGTGCGCACCGGCACGCCGATCACCGGAAGGTCGGTCACCGACGCCAGCATTCCCGGCAGGTGGGCGGCCCCGCCGGCGCCCGCGATGATCACCTTGATTCCGCGGCCGGCGGCGTCCTTGCCGTACTGGATCATCTCCTCGGGCGTTCGGTGGGCGCTTGTCACGCGCACCTCGTGGGCAATCCCCAGGTTGCCCAGCACGTCCACGGCCGACTGCATCACCGGCAGGTCGCTGTCGCTGCCCATCACGATGCCCACCACGGCTGAGTCGCTCACAGCCGCACCATGGATGCGGCGAGGCGGGCGGTCTCCAAGGCGTTCTCCGGGCTGGCGCCGAGTGCGGTCACGTGGCCCATCTTACGGCGCACGCGCACATCGGCTTTGCCGTAGAGGTGCACGTGGGCATTGCCCACTGACGCCGCATCGGTGATGTCCGGCGTACTCGGCCCATCGCGCTCGCCCAGCAGGTTCACCAGCGCGGCGCCTGGGACGATGAGCTCGGTGGGGCCGAGCGGCAGGCCGAGGACGCCGCGCAAGTGGTTCTCGAACTGTGAGGTGACGCAGGCCTCGATGGTGTGATGGCCGGAGTTGTGCGGCCGCGGCGCGAGCTCGTTGATGAGGATGCGCCCGTCCTCGGTGTGGAACATCTCCACCCCCGTCACCCCGGCACCGCCCGCTGCCTCGGCGGCGGCGCGTGCCACGCGCTTGGCCTCGTGCGCCACGCCGGGGTCCACCGGGGCGGGGCACAGCAGCTCGCGCAGAACGTGGTCATGCTGGCGCGTCTCCACCACGGGGTACACCGCATCGCCTCCGCCGTGCCGGCGCGCCACCATCACCGCGAGCTCGCGCTGGAAGTGCACGAACTCCTCCACCAGCACGCCGCCCCCGCGCTCGGCCAGCCCGGGGTACGCGGCCAGCGCCTCATCCAGGTTCGCGCACAGGGCGTTGCCGTAGCCGTCGTATCCCAGATGGCGGGACTTGAGCATGAGCGGCCATCCCAGGTCGCGGCCGATGGCCTCGAGATCATCCGCCGAGTCGGGCACCGCGAACTCGGGCACCGGAAGGCCCTCGTCCGCGAGGCGCTGCTTCTGAAGTGCCTTGTCCTGCACCACATGCATGCGGGCGGGGTGCGGGCGCACCGCCGTGCCGGCATCCTCCACGGCCATGAGGAAGGCGGCGTCCACGAATTCGTTCTCCAGCGTGAGCACGCCCACCTCACGGCCGATGCGCATCAGCGCATCGGGGTCCTTCCAGTCACCCTCCACCACGCCCGCGGCCATCGGCGCCGCGGGCTCGCCGGGCTGCCCCAGCACGGCCACCCGGATGCCCAGCGGCCACGCGGCCAGCACGGTCATCTGCGCGAGCTGGCCGGCGCCAGCGATTCCGACGTCGAAGGGGGGCGCGGGCTCGCTCACGCCATGCAACGTACCAGCGGCCGTCCGGGCGCTCCGGTAGGCATACCGCGGAATCGCGACGTGAGGTGGCAGGTGGACAAGACCAAACAGATCCAGATCGCCATGGTGGTGGTGGCCGTAATCGGGGTGATCCTGGGCTTCGTGCTGGGCGGTTGGCTGTGGGCGCTGGTGGGCCTGGTGGCCGGGTGGTTCGTAGGCGCGGCCCTGGGCGCCATCTGGGTGCGCATGTAGCGCCCCGCCACCGCTCCAACCCCCCTGCTAACCTCTCGCGCCCGAGGGCGTTTAGCTCAGTTGGGAGAGCACCAGCTCGACAAGCTGGGGGTCACTGGTTCGAGCCCAGTAACGCCCACTCTCGGTGAAAGGTCCGCATGTGCGGGCCTTTCGGCGTTCTGAGCCCCCGATTCGGGGGAACTCCTGACCGCCGCCGCACGTATGTACTGCGTCGTGCCTGCCGGCAGGGCACACTTTCCGAATGCTCGGAGTGACCCTCGACCAACGCGCCGTCGGCTTCCTCGCCACCGGCGGCCTGGCCGTGGCCGGCACCATGGCGGGGCAGCTCGGTGCGACGTCGGCCACCACCTATGCGGCGGGCACAGCGGCGGGTTCCGCGACCGCGATCTTCCTGACCCTCATGCTGCTGACGGCCGCGGTCGCGAGCGCGGCCACCAACCGGCTGGCGGCGCGGTGGGGCACGCTCAAGACATTCGGCTGGGCGCAGGTGGGTGTTGCCGCGGCCTGGACAATCGCGGGGGTCCTCGAGGGGGCCACCGACTCCAGCCTCATCGTGCTCTTCCTCGCCGCGCCGGCCTTCGGGGTGTTTTCGGGGGTCACGGCAGTGCTCACGCCGTTCGCGTGCCGTGCGTACATCAACGCCGGGTCCCTCACGGACTCGGTCGCAAAGAGGAGTGCCGTGTCCGGGGTCGCGGCGATCGTCGGGTCGGTGGCGGGCGGCTACGTCATCCACCTGACTGTTCCGGGCATCGGGGTCCTTGCCAATGGCCTGCTGACCATCCCGCTCGCCGTGTTCATCCTTTTCGTCCGTCCCGGGGGCGCGGTCACTGCCCCACGCGTCACCACCCACGCGGCGCGCGCTGTCGTCGCGACTCTCCGACTCGACAGGAATCTCCGTCAGCTCGCATTGCTGGTCGCGGCGTTCATGGTCTTCGTGGTCCCGATGGTCGGCATGCTCGTGCCCATCCTGGATGACCTCGACCACTCGCCGCTGCCGTCAGGGGCAGGGCTCATGCTCGGGGGCATCGCGGCCGGCCGGCTCTTCGTGCCCGGGATCGTGCGGTGGCTTCAGCCCCGCTACCGGGAGTTCACCGCGGCGGTCCGGGCCGCCGTGGCGACAGCGGCCTTCATGATCCTCTTCGCCGTCAGCGCCGTGCCCTCGTTCTCCGACGCCGACCTCGTGATCTGGACGGTCATCGGAATCGGGATCGGCGCGAGCAGGTTCACCACCCGCGCCATCATGACCGGCGCCGCGTCATCGAGCATGGGCCCGGGCAGGGACATGCTGGGCGTCACGGCGCTCGTGCTCGTCGGCGCCGTCACCTCGCCCGTGGGATACCTGGTCTGGGGGCCGATGATCGACCTGGTCTCGGCACCCGTGACGATCATGGCCGCCGCCGCCGCGATGATCGCCGTGGGCGTGATCCTGGGCAGGGCGGCGCGTCGGGCGTAGCCCGGTACCTACCGCAGCACGATCTCCCCATGAGCCGTGGCGATTCCGCACGCGTGGATTCCGGGACCGGTGCCGGGCTCGTAGCGCACAGGCAGCCCATGGCCGTCGCCCAGCCAGCCCTCCAGCACCGGGGCGAAGTCGCCCACCTCCACGAACGTGTAGCCGGTGGGAGCGCAGGTGTGGCCTGCGGCCTCGTAGCGGGCGGCGTTTACCCGTGCGCGCACCGCCGGGTCGCCCTTGAGGGCGAGGAAGAAGGGGAGGGGGTACTGCGGCATGCCGGCGCTGCGGAAGACCAGCTCGTCGGCGTCGTCGGTGCGGGCCATGCCCGACCGGACAGGCAGCCCGCGGCGCTCAGCGGTGTCGTCCAGGTCCGTTACGCCCAGGCACCACCACAGCACGCGATCCTGTCCCTGCAGGGTGGCGTCAAGCCATGCCCCGTCGTCCTTCGATGTGTCGCCGATGCCCAGGATCTCCAGGAAGCACTGCGGGCCGAGGGGCACGATGCGGTTGGTGGTGCCGCCCAGGTGCTCCGACCCCGGCACCGAGCCCAGGCCGAACTCCTCGCGCAGGCGGTCGCACGCCGCGTCGGCATCCACCACGCCGTAGACCACGTGGTCGATCCAGAATCCCTCGTCGCTCATGGCTCTACGGTAGCCGGGAGATCGTGCCCCTGGCTCCTTCCCCGGACAATTTGGGGTCAGTGCGGCCTGTGCGTGAGGTTCGTGGGTGCCCGGTTGGATAAACAATTCCCGCTCGGCAGGAAGTCCCCCGGAGAACGTACAATCTAAATAAGGACGTATGCCCATTCATCGCCCGACATCTCGCCGCGCCCACGGTGCCGTGTTGGGTCGGGCCAAGGGCATACTCGTTGCCCTCATCGCGATCCTCGCCTGCCTTCCCGCCGGGGCATCGGCCCATCTGGACTTCGCGTCCTCGTCACCGACCGGGGGCTCAGCGGTGGATGCCCCTGTCGAGCGCGTCACTCTGACGTTCACGAAGGAAGGGCGCCTGGTCGCGCCCGGCATCCGGCTGCTTGATTCGCGTGGCGCGCCCGTCGCTGCGAAGGTGACACCGGCGCCCACGGGCACGTCGTTCACCGTCACCCCGGCATCGCCACTCGGTCCCGGCCGGTATGGGGTGGCATGGCGCATCGCGGCGCCTGATGCCCATCCCAAGGCCGGGTCGTTCACGTTCGAGGTGCGCTCAACCGCGGGTGCCGATGCCGCGCCCACGCCCGCCGCGCCGGCATCCATCAACGACGACGCCCTGCTGGACGAGGCCCTCGCGGCACCGTCCACCGATGCCCCCCGCGCGCTTCGCAGTGTCGCGCGCCTGCTGATGTACGCCGGCACGCTGCTCGCCCTGGGCGCCCTGCTGTTCATCGCGTTCGCCACCAGCGCCGCGTCCGCCGTGCTGTCGTGGCAGTTCAGCGCGGTGCGCGTCGGCGGCGCGCTACTGATGGCGGGCGCGCTGGCGGGCTACGCCGGCCAGGCATGGCTGCTCGGGGCCGGGTCAGACGACCTCGCGGGAGCGCTGCGCGACGCCCTGTCGGGTGCGGCGGGCGCGGGCCTGCTGCTGGCCCTCGCGGGGGGCGCGCTGGTCGCATTCGGAACGCGCATCGGCCATAGGCCCGACCCTGCGCGGCCCGGGCGCGTGCGCGGCTCGCTGCGCCGGGCGGTGCCCGGCGTGGTGGGCGCTGCATTGGCCGTGGTGGCCGCACTGCTGGCGGGGCACTCCGCCGCCGTGGGGCCTGCGTGGCTCATGTGGCCATCGGACATCGTGCACGTCGTCGCCGCGGCCGCCTGGGCCGGTGGGCTCGTGCTGCTGGCCCGGATGGTCATCGACCGGCGCCGCGATGCCGACGACTGCGCCGTCACCGCCATCGGGTTCTCCACCCTGGCGAGCGTGGCGTTCGTCCTTGCCGGCATCACGGGCGTGGTGATGGCCGTGCTGGTGCTGCCCACTGCCTCGGCGCTCTGGACCACCACATGGGGCGTGCTGCTCATCGCCAAGGTCGCGGTGGTGGCCGTGGTCGCCGTGCTCGGGGCGTGGAACCACCTGGTGCTGGTGCCGCGCCTGCGCGCCGCTCGCGACCCCGGTGACCTGGCCCACCTGCGCACGACGGCGGTGGTGGAGGTGGCGTTGCTCACGGTGGCGGTGATCCTCACGGCGGTGCTGGTTGGCTTGTCGCCCTGATGCGGCACCCCCGCGGCCCCGCGCCTGGCACCGCTAGCCTGCACCGCGTGAGCACGCCATCGTTTCGCGGAACCTCCGACTACATCGCATCGGCCGACCTGCAGGCCGCAGTGAACGTTGCCGTGTCGCTGGAGCGCCCCCTGCTGGTGCGCGGCGAGCCCGGCACCGGCAAGACGCTGCTGGCCGAGGCGGTGGCCGAGGCACTGGGCATGCGCCTCATCACCTGGCCGGTGAAGAGCACCACGCGCGCCCAGGACGGCCTGTACGTGTACGACACCGTGCAGCGGCTGTACGAC
>JAPOLI010000005.1 GCA_029977205.1 bacterium | reverse complement strand
AGTCCTCCTGGCCGTGCTGGTGGTGGCTGCCGCCACGCGCTCGCTCTGGAGGCGCGTGGGCGCTCCGCTTGGGTCGCTGCTCCAGGGTGTCCGGCGCGTGGGCGCGGGAGACCAGGACCAGGCGGTGCCGAACCCTGAGTTCGCCGCGCGCGAGGTCGTGGGCCTGGTCGATGCGTTCAACGTGATGCAGGATCGCGTGGTCGACCAGCGGGAGGCGGCCGAGGCAAGCGCACGGCGATCAGAGGCCGCCCGCGCCGAGCGTCGCCTATGGCAGACCGTGGAGCAGGGGCTCCTCCCGGAGAGCCTCCCTGCCGTGCCGGGCCTGCGCCTCGCGGCGCGCTACCTGCCGTCCAGCCCGGGACTCGCGGTGGGTGGTGACTTCTACGACGCCCGCGTGCTGGCGGACGGTCGTCTGGCCGTGATGGTGGGCGATGTGGCCGGGCACGGAGCCGAGTCGGCCGCGCGCGCCGCGCGCATGCGGTTCGGGTGGGGGGCGCTGATGGAGGTGGACCCCGACCCGCGGCACGTGCTCGCCATCATGAACACGCACATCGCCGAGCCGCATGAGCGCGACCAGGGCATCTACGCCACCATGTGCCACTGCGTGGTCGCACCGGATGGCACGGCCGAGTTCGCGCTGGCCGGCCACCCGCGGCCCCTGCTCGTGGACGGCGAGCGTGCCGGTCTTGTGGAGGTGGACGCCCGCGGTCCGATCCTCGGGCTCCTCGATGACGTCGAGTGGCCCGTCACGCAGGTGACGATCCCGCCCGGCGGGATGCTCGTCATCTACACCGATGGCCTGGTGGAGGCACGTCGGCAGGACGAGATCTTCGGCGCGGAGCGCGCCGGCGATGCGCTTCTCGCCACGGCGCACGTTCCACTCGAGGAGCGCCTCGCCTACCTCACCGAGGCCGCCCAGCGCTACGACGAGGGAAACCTGCGTGATGACGTCGCCGTACTGGCCGTGCAGGTGACGGGGCCGCCGGCCGCGGGCTAGGCCCGGCGCCGGCCTCGCAGGGGGAAGGCGCGCGGAACCGCCTCGAGGCGGTAGCCCTCGCCCAGTTCCGTCTGGATGTAGGTGTAGTGCCCGGCGCCCTCATCCACCTTCCGTCGCAGGCGCCTCACAAGGACGTCCACGGCGCGATCACCTGGAGCGCGCTCTCCGCCCCAGACCCGAGCGAATATCTCGTCGCGGCTGAGCGTGCGGCCCTTCTCCTCCAGGAGGATCCACAGCAGCTTGGTCTCCCGCGGTGTGAGTGGAACGCGGGTGCCCGCCACGTGCACCTCCAGCCTGTCCCGGTCGATATCGAGGTCGCCGAGCGACATGCCTGAGCCCTCCGTGGGCGTCTGCACCTCGGCACGGCGAAACAGCGCCTCCAGCCGTGCGATGAGCTCTTTGGCGGAGAATGGCTTGCGGAGCAGGTCATCTGCACCGAGGCGCAACGCCTCGAGGCGCTCCGATTCCCCTGGGCGCGCGGTCATGACCACAATCGGTAGGTCCGGTGACCAGCGCCGAACGTCCTGGATGATGCTCCATCCGTCCACGTGGGGAAGCATCAAATCGAGCACCAGCGCATCGGGACGCCATCTCTTGAGCACCGTCGTCGCGGCCAGGCCGTCCTTGCTGATGCTCACCGCGTACCCGGCGCGGGCCAGGTGGTGGGCCACCGCCATGGCCGTTGATTCATCATCTTCGACGACGAGGACCGTGCGTCGATCCTCGGCGGGAGAGTCAGTGTCGCTGGTCATCGCGGGGCAGGGTAGGTGCGTGCCTGCGCTGCATCGTGAACACCCCGTGAACAGGTCGTGAACGCGCGGGAAGCGGCGTGCGCGCGCGTTTTCACGAGTTGTTCACCGCGATCGTGTAACGGGTCACAGGGTGTTTACAACGGCCTCCGCACACTGCGGTCACGCAGGTCAACGACACAGGAGACACACGAACGTGAACCGCACTATCCGTCTTGCCGCTGCCGCGGCCGTAGGCGCAGGCTGCCTGGTCGGAGCCGCATCGGCGCTGGGAGCCAGCACCGGATCTGGTGCAACCTTCCCCGCCATTGCATACACCAAGTGGTGCCAAGACTCCGGTCTGTGCTCGTACACGGGCAAGGGTTCGGGGGGCGGCATCAAGGACCTCACCAAGGCGACCGTGGACTGGGCGGGATCTGACGCCCCGCTCACCAGCGAGGAGCTCGCCGCCATCGGCGGGAAGATCCAGTACTTCCCGACACTCCTCGGCGCCGTGACGATCCCGGTCAACATCCCGGGCGTCAATTCGCGCAAGATGAACCTCAACGGCCAGGTTCTGGAGGGAATCTTCGACGGCTCGATCACGAAGTGGAATGACAAGAAGATCAGGGCCATCAACACGAAGCTGAAGCTGCCGGCGAACCCGATCACCGTGTGCGTGCGTGCCGACTCGTCGGGTACGTCCTTCGTGTTCAGCCGGTACCTCGGCAAGACCAATAAGACCTCGCCTTTCAAGGGGGGGTCCAAGACTCCGAATTGGGGTGCGCCCACGCTCGTCAAGCAGCCGGGAAACCCCGGTGTCGCGAACTGTGTCGCGAGCACGCCGAACTCGATCGGCTACGTGGACCTGGGTGACGCCCGCAACGCGGGGCTGACGTCGAAGATCGCGAGCGTCGGCAAGAAGGGTGGTCCGTACGTCCAGCCGACGGCCGCCAGCATCATGAAGGCCGGCCAGGTCCCCACCAGCACGATCAAGAAGGACCTCACGGTTGACTTCTCAGCGAGCAAGGTCAGGGGTGCGTATCCGATCGTCGCGACGACCTGGGTACTTCTCGTGCCCGGACGCTCCACCAATGGCGGCGCCCGGCAGGTCGTCAAGTACTTCCTGAGTCCGAAGGCGCAGGGGGCGTTGACGAAGCTTGGCTTCGCACCGCTGCCATCCGGCCTTCGCACCCTCGCAAACAAGCAGCTGTCTGTGGGGTAGTTGCCTCATGACATGCCGTTGAGGTGCAGGGTCGCGGGCCCGGATCAACGATCCGGGCCCGCATGTTTCACAGCACGTTCACACGCAGCCCGGCAACATCCCCCGGGTGACGCCTCCGCCGCCACCCCCGCCCACGCGCGCCGCGGAGCCACCCCCCGCCCCCGGTGCGCTGCGGCGACCGCGGGGCAGCGTGATGGCCGACCGCGCGTATGCGGTCATCGCAGGGCTGGCGGCGTTTCTCGCGGTTCTCTTCGTGGCCTACCTGCTGTGGGTCACCGTTGCCAACACCGGCGAGACCTGGTCCACGTTCGGGATCTGGGGCTTCGTGTCGGGTACCACCTGGAACCCCAGCGAAGCGGTCTACGGCGCACTGCCCTTCATCTACGGAACGCTGATGACCTCGGTCATCGCCCTGCTCATCGCCGTGCCCGCGTCGATCGGGATCGCCCTCGCGACGGTCGTCTTCCTGCCGCGCCGCCTGCGGGGTCCTGTTGGCGGCTTCATCAACCTCCTCGCCGCGGTGCCCTCGGTGATCTTCGGCCTCTGGGGCGTCACGGTGCTCGTGCCACTGCTGCGGCCGGTGCTCGACTGGCTGTCGGAGACGCTTGGCTGGGTGAGCATCTTCGGCTGGCAGCCGTTCGAAGGGCCCGTGACCGCGGGCTCGTATCTCATCTCCGGTCTGGTGCTCGCCATCATGGTGCTGCCGATCATCACGGCGATCACCCGCGAGGTGCTGCTCACCGTCCCCCGGGACCAGAGCGAGGCGGCATTCGCGCTCGGGGCCACGCGGTGGGAGATGGTGCGCCACTCGATGCTGCCGTGGGCACGGTCGGGGATCGTCGGCGCATCGGCCCTCGGGCTGGGCCGTGCGGTGGGGGAGACCATCGCGATCGTGATGCTCCTGGGCAACACGCCAGGGATCTTCACGCCACTCGTCGGTCCCGGGTCCACCCTGGCATCGGTCATCGCCCTCCAGACCGGCGAGGCCAGCGGCCTGCAGCTGTCGTCGCTCACGGCGCTCGCCGTGGTCCTGTTCGTGATCGCGTTCATCATCAACGCGGCCGCGCGCCTGCTCGTGCGGCGCTCCGAGGCCGGTGGGTCCGGCGGCATCGTTCGCCGCGCGGGCTCCTGGATGGTGCGGCGGGGGCGCCCGGCGCCCACCGCGGATGCGCCACCGGAGCCGCCGCCCATCGCGCCGGACGATGTCGGTGCCGGCGGGCCGCAGCCGGTGCCACGCACGCCTTCCCTCATCAGCGGGCCCGGCGCGATCAGCCGCTCACGCGTGGTCCGGTCGCGGGTGGCCGAGGGCTTCATCTGGTTCAGCGTCCTCCTCGGGCTCGTCCCCCTTGTCGCCGTCCTGGTGGAAATGCTCATCCAGGGCCTGCCGGCGCTCTCGGTCGCGTTCTTCACCGAGTTGCCGCCCACCGATCCCACGAGCTACGGAGGCGGCATCGTCAACGCACTGGTCGGCACGTTGATACTCATGGGCATCGCCTTTCTGGTGGCGGCCCCGCTCGGGGTGCTGACGGCCCTGTACATGCGCGATGTCGGGAAGAGCGGATCGTGGAACTCACGCGCGGGGTCGGCCGTGGGCTTCATCGTGGACATCCTCCTCGGTGTGCCATCTATCGTGGTCGGACTCATCGTGTACCTGGGCATCGTCATCGTGCAGGGGCACTTCTCGGCCCTCGCCGGCGGTATCGCGCTCGGCGTGATCATGTTCCCGATCGTGGTCCGGGCGGCAGACGAGGTGCTGCGGCTCGTGCCGAGCGGCCAGCAGGAGGCTGCCCTCGCGCTGGGCGCTCCCAAGTGGCGCACCACGTGGTCGGTGGTCCTTCCCATCGCGGGTCCGGGGATCCTCACGGGAATCCTGCTCGGCCTGGCGCGCGCGTCGGGCGAGACCGCACCGCTGCTGTTCACGTCGCTGGGGAACCAGTTCCTCTCCACGAACATCACCGAGCCCATCGCGGCGATACCCCAGCTGATCTACAACAACACGATCATCACCCAGACGCCTGCATCACTTCAGCTCGCATGGGGCGCGGCACTGGTGCTGGTTGCGATCATCATGTTCCTGAACCTCGGGGCGGCGATCCTTGGTCGCAGGTCCCGGCGACTGGAGGGGCGCGCATGACCACTCGCGAGGCCCGTACGACGATGGAGGACCCGAAGGTGACCACCGGAGACACGCAGGGCGGCGCGGCGCCGCTGACGCAGGTCGCCGTCACGTCAGGTGGCCCGGACCGGCTCCTGCGCGCCGAGGAGATCGCCGGTCCGCATCCGCTCCAGGCGCGCGACCTGAATGCGTACTTCGGATCCCACCACGTGGTGGAGGGGGTCAACCTCGTATTCCCCGAGAACACCGTCACGGCCCTCATCGGTCCGTCGGGCTGCGGGAAGTCGACGTTCCTGCGCTGCCTGAACCGGATGCACGAGCTCATCCCCGGGGCCCGCGCGACCGGGGACGTCGAGCTGCACGGGCAGGACATCTACGGCAAGGACGCCGACCCCGTGGCCGTGCGGCGGGCCGTGGGCATGGTGTTCCAGCGGCCCAACCCGTTCCCCACGAAGTCGATCGCCGACAACATCCTCGCCGGCCCCAAGTTCACGCGCCTGAAGATGGGCAAGGGTGGCCGCGCCGACCTGATCGAGCACACCCTGCGCGGCGCAGGGCTGTGGGATGAGGTGAAGAACCGACTCGATGCCCCGGCGGGTGGCCTGTCCGGCGGGCAGCAGCAGCGCCTCTGCATCGCCCGCGCCCTTGCCGTGGAGCCCGACGTGCTCCTCATGGACGAGCCGTGCTCCGCGCTCGACCCGCAGTCAACTCTTCGCATCGAGGACCTCATCCGGGAGCTCAGCGAGCGGCTCGCGATCGTGATCGTCACCCACAACATGCAGCAGGCCGCGCGCGTGTCGGAGTACACCGCGTTCTTCACGATCGAGGAGGAGGGCCAGCCCGGCCGCCTCATCGAGACCGGCCCCACCCGTGAGATCTTCGGCAACCCGCAGAACCCGCGCACAGAGGCGTACGTCACCGGCCGCTTCGGGTAAGGCGTCCGGGCGCCGCTCGCCGCGACGCCGTAGCGCACCGCGGGCCGGCCATCGCGTGGCCACGCCTGCGGGCTAGGCCTCGAGGGCCTCTTCCTCCTGCTCGGCCTCGCGCTGCAGCTGCTTGAAGCTGACGCCCTCGAAGAGCAGGAAGATGAAGCCGATCACCACGCCGACCGCCATCTCGGTGGCCTGCAGCACGATCGAGAAGGCCAGGGCGTCGGCGGCGCTCACGCCGTAGGAGGCCGTGAGGGGCACGACGGCCGCGGCCTGGAACACCACGAGGTTGCCGGGGAGGATCGGGAACGACTGCGCGAGGGTGATGGTGACAAGGAGCAGCCCCGCGCCTCCCCACCCGACGTACCCCAGCCCGAACGCTCCGAGCGTGGCGTAGATGCCGGCCCACTGGGCGAGCCAGGTACCGAAGCTGGGGATGGCCACCCGCATCATCTGCTGGGGGTCGCGCAGGCTCGCATGGCTCTCGTGCACGGCGCCCCACAGGCGCTGGAACGCACGCGTCACCCGTCGCCAGATCGATCCCGTCGACAGCCAGGGCGGCACCTGGCGGTTGGGGTTCTGGAGCAGCGCCACCACGACCACCACGAGGCAGATGACGCCGAGGACGGCGGTGATGATCCATGCGTAGGACGGCAGCGGCAGGAAGAGGCCGATGAGGATCACCAGAACGACCCAGGCGATCGTCGTGACGATGTTCTCCACCACGACGGTGCCGAGCAGCACGGTGGTGGAGACGTCCTGGTCACGCTTTGCGAGGCGCCTCTTCGCGAGGAGCACCTTCGCGAGTTCGCCGACGCGGGCAGCGAGGATCGTGTTGAAGAGGAAGCCCACCATGAGGGGGCTCAGCAGGTCGAGATAGCGCGTCTTCTGCTTCAGGCCTGGCAGGCCGTCCACGACGCCCTTCCACGCGAGCCCCTTGAGCAGAACCGATATGAAGTTCGCGAGCACTGCGATGACCAGCAGCCAGATGTTGTCCACCCGGAATGCGGCCACCACCGCCCCCCAGTCGATCCTCCAGGCCAGGAGGACGACCACCACGACGATCACGGCGATGCGTATCGCGTGCCATGCCCACCGTGGGATCCGGCGGTGCTTTGCGGTCTCCTCGCTCATGCGAGGAGCTCGTCGAGCGTGACGAGTGAAAGGCCCTTCTCACGCGCAGCGGCGCAGATGTCGGGGATCGCGGCCGCGGTGTGCGCACGTGGACGGTCAGGGTCCCATCCGTCGGCGTCATGCAGCAGGAGGATGCAGCCCGGGCCGAGCGCACGGGCAGAGCGATCTGCCACGACGTCGGGCCCCGGGTCCGCGGAGTCGAATACGCCGGCGGTCCACCCCGCCATCCGGTAGCCGGCCGTGCGGACCGACGGCCATGTCGCGGGGCCGCGGAAACCGTGCGGCGCCCGGAACACGTGGGTGAGTACCCCCGGGCCCGCGGCATCCTCGATGGCCTCCTCGGTGCGCCGCAGCTGGTCCCGGACATGCGCGGGGCCGCGCAGGACGAGGATCCCGTGGTCGTAACCGTGGCTGGCCACCTGATGGCCCTCGTCGTGCATCCGGCGGACGAGGTCCGGGTGGCGACGTGCCTGGCGCCCCAGCACGAAGAACGTGGCATGGACCCCCTCGTCGGCGAGGGCGTCGAGGATTGCGGGGGTCGACGGCCCGGGCCCGTCGTCGAACGTCAGCGCTGCCCGGGGGGCATCCTTCGGCCCGCGCGTGATGACCGGACCGAACGCCGGTGATCCGGAGCGGAAGGCCGCCCATGCCCCGAGCGCACCGGCACCGGCGATCCCGGTCGCGAACACCGGGTGCCGGCGCCACGCCGTCGCGGCGGCCGCCAGGACGGCCAGTTCGATTGCGACGACGCGGCGGATGGTCCGTGTCTTGGTCATCGGCTGGCTCATCGGGGCTCGCCGCCGAGGGTAGCAAGGGGGGCGACCGGGGCCCGGCCATGGCACCCGACCGATGCGAGTGCCAGAGCCCGCCGGGCGGGTCTATACTCACGCCGAAGTTCGTCCCAGGAGAACCGGTGCCGGTCTACGACTATCGCTGTGAGAAGGGCCATCGCTTCGAGGCCATCCAGAGCATGTCCGACGCCCCCCTCGCCACGTGCGAGGAGTGCGGTGCGCCCGCGCAGCGCGTGCTTCACGCGCCAGCCATCCATTTCAAGGGAAGCGGCTTCCACAACACCGACTATGGCACCCGCAACAGGGCGAAGGAATCGGCCGCCGCTCCGGCGGGTGGTGGGTCTGGCACCTCGTCGAGCAGCGGGTCATCGGACGGCGGGTCCAGCAGCAGCAGCAAGACCGTCGGGCTCGACAAGGTCTAGCTAGCGGCCGATGAACTTGGCGAGTTGCTGCTCGTCGAGGTCCGGTTCGCCGACGACGTAGGACACCCCGCCGACCGTGCGGGGGATGCCCGCGAGCACGAAGCGGTCCGCGGAGTCCGCCTTAAGGCGCCACTGCAGCCAGCCCAGCTTCATGAGGTCGCTCGTGCCCATGTCGGTGCCGATGGACCGAATTGCCGCGGCCCCGTTCCAGGGCGCGAAGGGGATCGACGGGATCGAGGCCATCTTCGCCTTGAGCCCGGCGACGAAGGCCTGCTGGCGTGCTGCGCGGTTGAAATCGTTGTCGCACTTGCGCACGCGGACGTACTGCAGCGCGCGCTCCCCGTCGAGGTCGATGGAGCCCCGCGGGAACGAGACGGTGATGCCGCCGGAGTATGGGCAGTTACGCACCGGCGTGGGGTTGTTCACCGTCACCCCGCCGATGTCGTTGACCATGTTCTTCACGCCGTTGAAGCGCACGAGCACGATGTGGTGTATCGGCAGGCCCGTGAGGTCACGTACCGCTCGGATGATCCCGCGCTGGCCCGAGAAGTACATCGCCGCGTTGATCTTCTCTGTTCCCACGCCCGGGAGATCGACCCGGAAGTCTCGCGGGATCGACAGCCACTTGATCTTCCCGGCGCCCGGATCGGTGCGCATCACCATGATGGTGTCGGCGCGGCCGCGCGATTCGCCACCACGGGCGTCCCATCCGATGACGAGCGTGTTCTGCGGTGCCGACAGGAGCGGACCGGCGGGGGAGAGCGCGGCGCGGGCGCTGGGGGGGACGCGCCCATTCGCCTTCGACACCGCGCCGTTGATCGCGAAGAAACCCAGAACGCCCCATGTGATCACGCCGAGCATGAGCACGATTGACGCGCGCCAGGCCCAGCCCCAGGGGCCGATACCCCGCACCGACCACCAGTGGCGTTCCGGCTCCGGCGCCCACGGATCGATTTCGGGCGCAGGCTCCGGGCGCGGTGCGTTGCCGGCGTCGTGCGTCAGTTGCTGGAGGCCTTCGAGGCCGTCGGCCGACTTCGCGGACCCGCGGGCCTTGAAGCGGCGATATGGCTTGCCCTGGGGCGGCATCGGCTGGCGATGGTACCGTCGCCCACGGGTGTTCCGGCGAGCGGGGGGTACATGAGCGTCATCGGCGTGGATGTCGGTGGCACCAAGATCGCCGCGGGCCGGCTGGGCCCGGGTCATGCCCTCCAGGACTCGCGGGTGGTGGCCACCCCGCCGGATGCAGCCGAGGTCGTCGCGACCGTCGCGGATCTCGTGCGCACGCTCGCGGACAGCACACCGGACCCGGTCACGGCGGTCGGGGTCGGCATTCCCGCCACGATCGACTCCGCGACCGGAATCGTGGGTGCCTCGAACCACACGGGGATGGACGGCCTCCATGCGCAGGACGTGCTGCAGGAGGCGGTGCCCGTCCCCGTGGTCGTGGACAACGACGGCAACCTCGCCGCGCTCGCGGAGCACCGTCTGGGGGCTGCCCGTGGCCATCGGGACGCGGTCCTTCTCACCCTCGGCACCGGCATCGGCGGAGGGCTCATCGTGGGTGGTGAGGTGTTCCGCGGCGGGCATGGCCAGGGCGCCGAACTGGGCCACGTGGTGGTGAAGGGCGACGGGCCGCCGTGCCAGGGGGGCTGCCCCAACCATGGCTGCGTCGAGACGATGTGCAGCGGCACGTCCCTCGCACGCGATCTGAACGCCTTCGCCGCGGCGAACCCCGGCACGCCGCTTGCGGCGCTGCACGCCGAGGGGAAGCTTGACAGCCGCGCCGGACTTGACCTGGCGCGGGCGGGCGACCCGGATGCCATCGCGATCTTCGCCGAGGCGGGGCGATGGCTGGGCGTCGCGGTGGCGTCGCTCTGCAACATCTTCGACCCCGATGTGGTCGTCATCGGCGGCGGGGTCTCGTCCGCCGGGGACCTCCTCCTCGCGCCGGCGCGCGACGAGTACCAGCGCCGCGCGCTTGCGCCGACCCGGCGAGCCCCCCTCGTGGTGGCCGAACTTGGCCCGGATGCGGGCATGGTGGGGGCCGGCATCCTGGCTGCGGAGTCGGCCCCCTGACCGGGCGCCTCGTGGTGGTGGCCACGCCCATCGGGTCGCTGGACGACCTCTCACCGCGGGCGGTGCAGGCGCTTCGTGACGCCGACGTCGTGGCATGCGAGGACACCCGCCGCACGGCGGTCCTGCTCCGCCACGCCGGGGTCGACGCCCCGATGGTGCCCGCCCACCGCCACAACGAGGCGCGTCGGGCGTCCGATCTCGCCCGACGCATGGCAGACGGCGCGGTGGTGGTGCTGGTCAGCGACGCCGGCATGCCGGCGGTGAGCGATCCCGGTGCACGGGTGGTCGCCGCGGCTCTCGAGGCCGGCGTGCCGGTCACGGTCGTGCCGGGCCCCGGCGCGGTCGAGACCGCGCTGGTGGCGTCGGGGCTGGCGTCGGGGGCCGGCTATGCGTTCGCGGGCTTCGCGCCGCGCAAGGCCGCGGAGATGCCCGCCTTCATGGAGCGCATCGATCGCTGGGGCGAGCCGGTCGTCATGTTCGAGAGTCCACGGCGCGTCGGGGCGCTCCTCGCGGCGATTGCCGCCCATGACCCCGACCGCCCTGTCGCGGTGTGCCGGGAGCTCACGAAGGTGCACGAGGAGGTCATCCGCGGCACCGCCGGTGAACTGGCCGCGCGCGGCCCGCTCAAGGGCGAGGTAGCCGTTGTGGTGGCGCCGCCTGCGGCCCCGGCGCCGCCGGACGAGCGTGCCCTGGCCGAGGCGATCACTCCGATGCTTGATGCCGGTCTGAGCCCGGCACGCGCGGCCGACGTGGTGGCGGCGCTGGGCGCCGCCCCGCGCAACGCGGCCTACCGTGCTGCGCTGGCTGCAGCGGCGATGCGCGAGTCCGCGTAGGCGAGCGCCGCCGCACGCAGGACAGGATCATCCGGCAGCGCTGCCTCGGCCGCCGCGCGGCGGCGCTCATCACCGGACACCACCGCCCGGGCATGTGCCTCGCCCTCGGGAAGCAGCGGGATTCCGGCCCATGAGGCGCCAGGCTGACCCTCCGGCGCCGGCACCGGGTCCGGCCCGGCGAGGGTGCCGCCGGGGCCCGACACGGTGATGCCGCCCGAGAGGTCCACCGGCACGCCCGCGATCGCGCCCTCCGACCTCAGCGACCGCCACCCGCCCCCCGCTGCCACGGCCGGCAAGGGGAGCCCGAGCGCGCGCGCGGCCTGCGCGGTGTCCTCCGCGCGCACCTCGATGTCGACGTCGCGAGGTCGTCCGGCCCCACCGCGCAGGAGGCGGGCGGCACCGCCGGCCAGCCACCAGTCCACGCCGGCGGCGTCGAGGCGGAGCGCGATGGCGCGCACCACGGCCAGCACCCGTGCGGGGGGTGGGGATGCCGTCGCTATGCTGCCTCCTCCGTGCCCGGCCGCTTCTTCATCACCACGCCGATCTATTACGTGAATGCGGACCCCCACGTGGGGCACGCGTACACGACGATCATGGCCGACGTGATCGCCCGCCACCACCGGCAGCGGGGCGAGGACGTCTTCTTCCTCACGGGAACCGACGAGCACGGGGCCAAGATCGCGCGGGCCGCCGAGGACGCCGGCCGCACCCCGCAGGAGCACGCAGATGACCTCTCGGGGCGCTTTCGCGAGATGGGACGGGTGCTCGGGGCGAGCAACGACTTCTTCATCCGGACCACCGACGACGCGCACAAGGCCGTGGTGCAGGAGCTCATCGTCCGGATGCACGAGAACGGTGACATCTACCGGGGCTCCTACGGCGGGTGGTACTGCACATCCTGCGAGGCGTTCTACAACGAGGGCGACCTCGCCGAGGGCCGCACGTGTCCCATCCACCAGCGCGACGTCGAGTGGATCGAGGAGGAGAACTGGTTCTTCCGCCTGTCGGCGTACCAGGACCGGCTGCTCGCGCACTACGACGCCGTGCCCGACTTCGTCCGCCCGAGATCGCGCATGAACGAGGCCCGGAGCATGGTGGAGATGGGCCTCGACGACCTCTCCATGAGCCGCGCGCAGGTCGAGTGGGGCGTGACCGTGCCGTGGGACCCGGCGCACACGGTCTACGTGTGGGTCGACGCCCTGTTCAACTACTACACGGCCCTCACCTACGCCGAGCCCGGCGTGGACCTCATCGATCGGCTGTGGCCCCCCACGGTGCAGTTGATGGCGAAGGACATCCTGAAGTTCCACGCGGTCATCTGGCCGGCGCTGCTCATGAGTGCCGACCTCGCGTTGCCCGGGCGGCTCTTCGTGCACGGCTACGTGCTGAAGGGCGGCGAGCGGTTGTCGAAGACCACCGGCAACATCGTGGACCCGTTCCCGTACATCGCCCGATACGGCCTCGACGCACTGCGCTACTACCTGTGCCGCGAGATCCGGTTCGGCGAGGACGGCACCTTCACGGACGAGGGTTTCCACCAGCGGTACACCGCCGAGCTGGCGAACGACTTCGGCAACCTCCTCTCGCGCACCACCAAGATGATCGAGCGGTACCGCGACGGTGTCGTTCCTGCCGATCCGGGCGGCGATGCCGACCTCGCCGACGAGGCCCTGGCCGCACGCGAGGATCTCCTGGCGTGCTTCGATCGCGATGACGTGACCGGGGCGGTCGAGGCCGCCTGGGCGTGGGTGCGAAGGCTCAACCGCCTGGTGGAGGAGCGGGAGCCCTGGACGCTTGCGAAGGATGACGCCCGGGCCGCCGAGCTTGACCAGGCCCTCTTCAGCCTGGCCAATGGCCTGCGAATCGCCGCGGTCCTCCTGTGGGCGGTGATCCCGCAGTCATGCGAGGCCGTGCTCACGGCGCTCGGCGAGCCCGTGGACAGCACGTTGCTCGCAGGCGCTGCGTGGGGTGCGGGCACGCCGCAGGCCGTCGTGGCGCCCCCCGAGCCGCTCTTCCCGCGCATCGAGGTGGATGAGGTGACCGCGTAGTCGATTCGCATTGTCACCTGCCGTCGTGCGACGACCCCGTGCCCGACCTCATCGCGGCCGCGGCCGCGGCGGGAGTGGAGCGCATGGTCACGATCGGCTGCGGGCGCGATCAGAGCGAGCAGGCCGTCGCGCTGGCAGAAGCACACCCCGAGGTCTACGCGGCCGTCGGGGTGCATCCCGTGGACGCCGGACGGGGACACTGGCGCGACGCGGACGTGGCATGGCTGCGTGATCTCGCCGCGCACGAGAAGGTGGTTGCCATCGGTGAGGCCGGACTTGACTACTTCCACGAGCGCACGGCGCCCGAGGATCAGCCGCGCGCCTTCCGCGCGCAGGGCGAGCTCGCGGCCGACCTCGGGATGCCGCTTGTCATCCACACCCGCGATGCGGCGGACGACACCATGGCGATCCTGCGGGACCTCGGCCTGAGGGACGTCGTGCTGCACTGCTTCTCGATTCCTGAGTACCTGGACGAGGCGCTCGAGCGCGGTTGGACCATCAGCATGGCCGGGCCGGTGACGTTCCCGAAGAACACCGCGCTGCGCGAGGCCGCGACGCGCATCCCCGTGGACCGCCTGATGGTCGAGACCGACGCGCCCTACCTGACCCCCGTGCCGTTGCGCGGTACGCGCAACCAGCCCGCGTTCGTGGCGCACACGCTCGCCTGCGTCGCGGAGTTGCGGGGAGAGGACGTGCGTGAACTCGACCGGGCCACGTCGGCCACGGCGGCGCGCGTGTTCGGATGGTGAGCACCCCGCCTGAGCGCGTCGGCACCCAGCAGCTCATGGAGCGCCACGGGATTCGCCCGGATACCGATCTCGGCCAGCACTTCCTGCTTGATGAGAACCTGGCCGACGTCGCCGTGCGCATGGCGGACGTGGGGCCCGACGACGTGGTTCTGGAGATCGGGGCCGGCCTCGGGACGCTCACCGCGGCGCTTGGGCGCGCGGCCGGCTGCGTGCACGCGCTCGAGGTGGATCCGCGCATGGAGGCTCCCCTGGCCGAATCAACCGCCGGCCTCGATGCGGTCCGGGTGCACTGGGGCGACTGCATGAAGATGGATCTGGGCGCGCTTGAGCCCGCTCCCACGAAGGTCGTGAGCAACCTGCCGTACCACGTGGCGACGCCCGTGCTCATCGAGACCATCTGCCGTCTCCCCGAGGTCACCGACTGGGCGCTGATGACGCAGCGGGAGGTGGCCGATCGCTGGCTGGCGGCGCCCGGGTCGCGCCTGTACGGAGGACCGTCGGTGATCATCCAGCTCGCGTGCGAGCCGCGGAGTCGCCGAGCGGTGGGCCGTGAGGTGTTCTCGCCCCGCCCCCGCGTCGATTCGGCGCTCGTCGGGCTCCACCGCGTGGGCCCGGCACCGGACGACGCCACCCGGGCACTCGTGCGCGCCGCCTTCGCCCAGCGCCGCAAGACCCTCGTGAACGCACTCGGGCACGCGGGGGCCGATCGCGATGCGGTCCGCGAGGCCCTTGCCGGCCTGGGCCTCGATGCCGTCGTGCGGCCGGAGCAGGTGCCCCCGGCTGACTATCCGCGCCTGGCCGCCGCGCTCCCGGGTGCAGGGGAGGCCCCGTGAGCGGCGTGACTCCTGTGACCGTCATGGCCCCGCCCAAGGTCAACCTGCGGCTCATGGTCGGCCCGGTGCGCCCCGACGGATACCACCCGCTCTCGACGCTCATGGTGGCGCTCGAGGGGCCAGCGGATCGGGTGACCGTTGCTCCGTCGGATGCCCGGCGGGTGTCCTGCCCGGGGATCGAGGGGTCGGCCAACCTCGCGTGGGCGGCGCTCGATGCCCTTGAGGCCGAGGCCGGCGAGGCGCTCCCACCACTCGCCGTGGACATCGAGAAGGTGCTGCCGGCGCAGGCCGGGCTCGGCGGTGGCTCGAGTGATGCCGCCGCCACGCTGGTGGCCGGCGATCGCCTGCTGGGCCTCGGGCTCGGCGCGGCCCGTCTCGAGCGCGCGGCCGCGGCAGTGGGATCCGATGTGCCCTTCTTCATCCGCGGCGGCGCTCAGTGGGCCACCGGGCGCGGTGAGGTTCTCGCACCCGCATCGGCCCCGGCGTTCGAGTGCGTGATCGTGGCCCCGGCGTTCGGGCTCTCCACCGCCGGGGTGTACTCCGCGTTCGATCGCATGCCTCCGCCCGCCCCCGATGACCATGCACCGGTGCCTGCCACCGCCGATGGGCTGGCCGCCTGGTGCCGCAACGACCTCTGGGAGGCGGCCCGATCGCTCGAGCCGCGGCTGGCCGCCCTTCATGCATCCATGCAGGCCGCGGGTGCATCCCCTGCGCTGCTATGCGGAAGCGGCTCCGCGATCTGTGGAATCACGTGCACCGCCGCTGACGCCGATACGCTCGCCGACCAGATGGCGGACCTCGGTGCGGGCTCCGTCATCATGCGCGCCCGCTGCGACGGCGCGATGGCCGACGCCGCTCCGGACGCGCCCTAGCGGAATCCCACCCCGACGCCCGCACGCTTCTTCACCGTGGCGAGATCCGGGGGGTTGAGGGCGAGGAGTTCTGGCACGGTGACGGCGGTGTAGCCCTTCTTCTTCAGCCACGGGAGCAGTCGGTTGACGGCCCAGTAGGTCTGGCCGCGGTTCTCGTGCAGGAGGATGATCGCCCCGGGCTTCGTGCCGGCCTTGCTGAGCCGGAGGATCTCGTTGCGGTTCGCTCCGAGGGAATCGCGGCTGTCCGTTGACCACAGGACGTTGAGCATCGAGCGCGACTTCAGCCAGGCGTTCACCGAGCGGGTACTGGAGCCGTAGGGGGGTCGGAACAACTGCACGCGGTTCCCGGTGATGTTGCTGGAGGCCGTGACGCTTCGGGATATCTCGGAGATCTGCTGCGTGGCGGGCAGCTTGGGCAGGTAGTGGTGCGACCAGGTGTGGTCTCCCACGTTCGCCTCGCGCCCCTCGCGCCTGAGCGTGTCACGCCACCGTCCGAAGTTCTTGCCGTTGACGAAGAAAGTGGCCCGGAAGCCGTACTTCTTGAGCTCGTTCATCACCTTGGCCGTGTAGGGCCCCGGCCCGTCATCGAAGGTCAGCGCGACGTACTTTCCCTGGCCTCCGGCCTGGTAGATCGGCAGTCCCAGGGCGGCGACGCGCGACACCGCCTCCTGCTGCTCGGCCTCCGACGGCATGGCGGGGCCCTTCGCGAGCCCGGCAGCGGGCAGCGCGAGGAGCGTGCCGGCGGTGATGGCGGTGAGGACGATTCGGTGCATGGCCCCCAGTCAAGCACTCCGCCCCCGTGCGCTGGTGCCCGCGTGCCCGGGCGCGACCGTCGCCGTGGCATTCGCTGTTACCCTCGGGCCGGTGCCTCAGATGCAGATCGTGATCGAGGAAGAACCCCCGCCTCCGGGGGCACGGTGGCACCGGGCCCTCATCGGGCGGCGCCTCCTGCTGGCCATCCTTCTCGCGGCCGCAGAGGCCGTGCTCCTGCTCGTCTGGGGGCCGTCGTTCCTGTGGGTGCTGCTCGGCGCCGTCGTCGTTCTGGCGCTGGCGGTCGGGCTGCTCAGCCGCGTTCCCGCGGGCCTCGGTCGCGACGCCCTCATCATCATCGGCGGCGCCCAGGCGATCGTGGTGGGCATCCCCCTGCTGCTGGGCCTCGGAGTGATCGTGGCGGTGATCATCGGGATACTCCTCATCGCCGGCCTCGTGTTCGTCGCCGTTGCGAAACGCCGATGACCGCCGTTCACGCCATGCCCCCGCCTGCGCTCGTCGCGCCTGTCCGCGCTCGCGAATCGGCGCGCGAGGCCCAGACCTTCGACGAGGACCTGCAGGCCCTGACGGGCCAGCCCTGGCTGCAAGCCATCCGCTGGAGGCCGCTCGGCCGCATCTACAACAGGCCACCGCTCGTCGCGGTGCTTGACACGGGAGTGGCCCCACAGGCGGCGGGGCTCGCGAACCGCGTGGACACGACGGGTGCGGCGTCGTTCGCACTCGGCGGCGGCGACCCCCTCACCGATCCACAGGGGCACGGCACGGTCGTCGCGGGGATCATCGCAACCGTCGCCTCGGGCGGTGAGGCGAACCCCGGCGTGAGGATCCTGCCGGTGCAGATCGCAGATCCCAATGGCGAGACGTCTGCCCAGGCGGTGGCGGATGGCATCTACTGGGCCATCCGGCAGCGCGCGCGCATCATCAACCTCAGCCTCCAGGGCTCGTCGCGGTCGAAGGTGGAGCAGGACGCCATCAATGCCGCCGTCCGGGCGGGCATCCTGGTGGTCGCCGCCAGCGGCAACAGCGGGAAGGGCAGCTGCGGGGTCGTGGGCCTGTCGCAGTGCGAGTACCCGGGTGCCTATCGCCATGTGCTGGCCGTCGGTGCCACCGACGAGGCGGGGACGGCATTGCCGGAGAGCACGGGCGGCATGCAGGTTGCCGTGGCGGCGCCAGGGCGGGAGATCCTCGCGGGCAGCGCACGGGGCCCCGAGGGCGGCCCGCGCTTCGAGGCCCGCTCCGGCACCTCCATGGCCGCCGCCGTCGTCACGGGCGTTGCGGCGCGGCTGCTGGCTGCGCGGCCATCGCTCACCTTCGATCAGCTCACCGAGATCATCATGGCCACCGCATCGGGCTCGCGCGGACGACTCGACCGGGCGCGCGGCAGCGGCGTCGTGAACCTCTCGCGGGCGCTCGCGGCGAAGCCGCCATGGCTTGACACCAAGGAGCCTGATGATGACGCCCCGGGTGCGCGCCTCCTCAGGCCGCTCGTCCCTCGCGGCTATTCATTTGGGCAGCGCAAGGGCCGGTTGCGCACATGGGCCGACCTGCGCGACTACTCAGTGGTGTACCTGAAGAAGGGTCAGGTGCTGACGGCGCAGGCGCGCGTGCAGGGTGGCAATGATGTCGACCTCTACCTGTGGCGGCCAGGGACGCCGCTGTTTCGCCACAGCGCGAAGTTCGCCCGGCAGTGGCTCGTCTCCGGCGCGGTGAACAAGGGGTCCGCTGAGACCCTGACGTATCGGGCGGCCGATGAGGGTGCCTACCTGCTCGAGGTACGCCTGGCAGGCGCCCAGCGACTGGTGCGCCCCCGCTACGTCGTTACGGCGGACATCACGCGCGCGTCCAGCGTCACGGCGGGCTCATCGAGCGCCGCGGGGGGCAGCACCGGCACCGGCTGATCGGTCGCGGCCACGGGCTGATCGCCCCGGGTGTCGCGCGCATTGCGGAATCGGGGCCGGGAGTGGACGCCCTGCGCGAAAAGGGCTTTGATAGGCGGATGGCCACCGTCGGCACAGTCTCGCGCGATCTCTCGGATCCGGCGCTCTACGTGAACCGCGAGTTCTCGTGGCTCGACTTCAACGCGCGGGTGCTCGCGCTGGCGGGGGACCCCGCGCAACCGCTCCTCGAGCGCTGCCGGTTCCTCTCGATCTTCTCGAGCAACCTCGATGAGTTCTTCATGGTGCGCGTGGCGAGCGTGATGGACGCGCTGGATGCCGGCCGGGCGTCATCCACGCCGGATCAGCTGCCGCGTGAGGAGGTACTCGCGGGAATCCGGGAGAGGGTCCTCGAGCTCATCGCCCTGCAGGCGTCGATCTGGCGTGACGACGTGCGTCCCGCCCTGGCGGCGGAGGGGATCGTCGTGGCGAACATCGACGACCTTCCCGAGGCAGCCCGCGACGATCTGGGGAGCCGTTTCGAGCGCGAGATCCAGCCGGTCATCATCCCGCTGGCGGTGGGTCCCGGGTTGCCGTTTCCGTACATCAGCAGCCTGTCGCTGAACCTGGGCCTCACCGTGCGGGACCCCGACACGGGCGAGTCGCGCTTCGCCCGCGTCAAGGTGCCGCGCATGCTGCCGCGCTTCGTGCGGGCAGGAGACATGCTCGTCCCCGTGGAGCAGGTGATCGCGGAGAACCTCGGCGAGGTGTTCCCCGGAATGGAAATCACGCGGCGCGTGTTGTTCCGCGTCACGCGCGATGCCGACTTCTCGATCTCGGATGAGGCGGACGACCTCCTCAACGCCGTCGAGCGCGAGCTCCGCCGCCGCCGCTTCGGAGGTCCGGTGCGGCTCGAGGTCGAGGCCCGCAGCAGCAGCACGCTCCTCGAGGAGATCAAGGAGGGTCTCGGCGTGACCGACGCCGAGGTGTATCCGATCTCCAGCCTCCTCGACCAGACGGCCCTCTCGCAGGTGGCATCCCTCGACCGACCGGACCTCACCTTCGCGTCGTGGGAGCCGCGTGTTCCCGCGCGTCTCACCGGGGGTGCAGACGAGGCAGGGATGTTTCCCGAGATCCGGCGCGGCGACATCCTGGTGCACCACCCCTACGACTCGTTCGAGGCCAGCGTCGCGCGATTCGTGCAGGAGGCGGCAGACGACCCCGATGTCGTCACCATCGAGCAGACCCTCTACCGCACCAGCGGTGACACGCCGATCATCCCGGCACTGATCCGCGCGGCCGAGCGCGGCAAGGGCACGGTCTGCCTCGTCGAGTTGAAGGCGCGCTTCGACGAGGAGCAGAACATCCGGTGGGCGAAGGCGCTTGAGCGCGCCGGCGTGCACGTGGTGTACGGGCTGCCGGGCCTCAAGACCCACGCCAAGCTCTGCCTGGTCGTGCGTCGCGAGGGCAACCGTCTCCGCCGATATGCCCATATCGGCACCGGTAACTACCACCCCACGACTGCACGTCACTACACCGACGTCGGCCTCTTCACGTGCCGCGAGGACGTGGTGGACGATGTCGCCGATCTGTTCAACTACCTGACCGGATTCGCCCGTCCGCCGCGCTACCGGCAGTCACTCGTGGCCCCGGAGCACCTTCGCGACGCGCTGGTCGAGGAGATCGACCGCGTCACCGCGCGTCACGAGCAGGGCCATGCCGGGCATATCCGCATGAAGCTGAACTCGATGATCGACGGGCGGATCATCCGGGCGCTGTTCCGTGCGTCCTGCGCAGGCGTGCCCGTGGAGATCTGCGTGCGCGGCATCTGTGGCTTCGTGCCGGGCGTCCCGGGCGTGAGCGAGAACATCAGCGTCACCTCCGTCGTCGGGCAGTTCCTCGAGCATTCGCGGATTTTCGTCTTCAGCAGCGGTGATGACCGGCGCGTGTTCACGGGGTCGGCCGACCTGATGGCGCGCAACCTGGATGACCGGGTGGAGCTCGTGGTGCGGGTGGATGACGAGGCCGTGGCCGACGAGCTCGTGTCCATCGTCGAGGTGATGCTCGCCGACACGGCGGGCGCCTGGCGGCTTCAGCCGGATCGGTCGTGGCAGCGACTCGCGCCCGCTCCGGGCGAGGCACCCTTCTCGAGCCAGCAGGCGCTGATGGATCGTGCGGCCCCGCGCCCGGAGGCGACGCCGCGCAGCGACCGGTGACCGGTCCACACGCGCTATGGTGGGAGTCGTGAGCACCGATAACGCAGATGTCGTGGCGCCCCCGGCGGGCGCTGACGACGACGTGGAGGGAGCGGCGGCACCGACGTGGGCGCCGGGGGCCCGGCCGGTCTTCAACTCGCCTGCCGCCGACCTCAACCAGTTGAGGAACGAGGCCAAGCGCATCGCCGACGCCGCGCCGGGGCAGCCCGTGCACGACAGCGTCCTTGCGCGGGCGCGGGCTCTCGCCGCGGCGCTGGAGCATGACATCGGCTTGCCGCAGAGCGCCGAGGGCTTCTCATACGCCGACCTCGCGGTACTGCTCTCGCAGAGCCGCTAGGCGCCTCGGGGGGCAGGGGCCGGTGACCGTGCTCGGGCGCGTGTGGGGGCTTGCGACCGCAGTGGCAGGTCGGGTGGCGCGGCATGCACAGATGGCGCGCGCCAGTCAGTTCGCGTACGTCTCGTTCCTCGCCTCGATCCCCTTCGCGTTCGTGCTCGTCGCCATCATCGGGCTGGTGGCGAGTCCATCGGCGTACGCATCGCTGATCGAGAGGGCGCGGGGCACGATCCCCGACCAGCTCGCCGACTTCCTCGATGACCTGCTGCAGGCGGCGTCGTCGAATACCGGTCAGTCGATCACCTTCCTGGTGCTGGGACTCATCACGGGCCTGTGGCTCGCCGGCAACGTGGCCGGTTCGCTGACCGACGGGCTGGATGACGCCTTCGAGCGACCCCACAGGTCGTGGCTGCACGGCAAGGCCCGCGCGATCGGGCTGGCCGTCATCACGGCGCTGGTGTTCGTCGTGGCCACGCTGCTGTCGGTCTTCGGGCCGCCCGTGCTGCAGTGGGTGGCGGGCGAGGTCGGTGCGGGGCAGTTCACCCAGGTCCTCGTTCAGGTGGCGGTGGCCCTGGCCGGCGCGCTCATCTTCGGGGGCTACCTCGTGCTGCTCTACCTCTATGCGCCGAACGCGTCGCCGGCCCGCAAGCGCCAGGCCCTGGCCGGGGCCGTGGTCGGCGTGATCGGCTGGCTCATCGTCGCCAACGTATTCCGCATATACGTCGACAACTTCGCCTCGTACAACCGCGTCTACGGGAGCCTCGGCGCGGTGGTCATATTCCTGATCTTCCTCTACCTGACCGGCCTGGTGATCCTCATCGGGGGAGAGGTCTCCGCCCAGCTCGCACAGGGTGACGGGGAGCGCCCGTCGCCGGATCAGTCGCGGTCGGGTCCCGACGGGTAGCGCCGCTCGACCCACGCGCTCACCGGGAGGTTCAGGAACCAGATGACCGGTGACCAGCCCGCGAGGAGGTCGGCGAAGGGAATGGCCAGGAGGAAGACGACGGCACGCGCGATCCCATCGACGCTGCGGTCGCCGATCGCCACGCGCGCCAGCCACGTGAGGGCGAGGCTGCAGAGGGCCAGCAGGCCGGCGTAGACCGCCGTCGTCAGGTACGAGCGGGGGTCGCTCGTGAAGAACTCAAGGCCGAAGGGCAGCAGGCAGATCAGCGCGAGGAACGTCATGTTGGCCATGAGCGCGCGCGCGGAGGCCCGTGGGCCGATCTTCAGGAAGACGTCGTGGTGGCCCATCCAGAAGCGCACGATGACGGCGAAGGTGATCAGGAAGTAGACGATGGCAGGCACCGTCTCCGTCCAGAACGCCTCGGCCAGCGACTGGCCGGGCGTCGGGACGGGGGGGTCGATACGCAGCACCATGAGGGTGATGGCCACGGCGAGCACCGCATCCGAGAAGAACTCGAGGCGCTTGCTGTCGATCAGCCCGTCATTGGTCACGCGGGTCACCTCTGGCAGTCGGGGCACCAGTACGTGGTGCGGTTCGCGTCGCCCTGGCCGCGCGATCGTACCGGCGCACCGCAGCGGCGGCAGGGCCGGCCACGTCGCCCGTACACCCACGTCCGCGTGTCGGCACGTGCCGCGCCGAGAGGGGGTCGGTAGGTGCGGATGCGCCCGCGGTCGCGTACTCCCGTGGCGAGCAACTCAGCCCCGATCTCGCCGATCGCCCCGGCTTCCTCGGGCGTCAGCGTGCCGACGGCGCGCCAGGGGTCCACGCCGGCCAGGAAGAGGGTCTCGCTCTTGTAGACGTTTCCGATCCCACTCATCACCCGCTGGTCCATGATGGCCTCGCCCACCTCCCGACTGGGCTCGATGCCGACGAGTCGCAGCCCGATGTCCGCCGGCACCGCGTCGTCCGCGAGGAGATCGGGCCCCAGGGCATCGATGCGGGGGATGGGTTCGCCCGGCTCGACGAGACGGATGTCCGGGCCGCGGTACTGGGCGACCACGGCGTCGTCGGTCGCGAGCGCCAGCCACAGCCCGCGGGAGGGGATATCGGCGCGCGCGTCGTAGGCGCGCCATGTGCCGTTCATGCGCAGGTGCGAATGCAGGACCCGCCCGCTGCGGAACCGGAACAGGTGGTGCTTGCCGCGGGCCTGCATGTCCTGGAGTACGTCGCCCGTGAGGCGTTCGTCGATGCGCTGCGGTGCGAGGCGCGGCTCGGCGACGTGCACGCGCACCAGCGGCCGTCCTGCGATGGCACGCGTGAGCAGGAGGGCATTGCGATGGCTCACCTGCCCCTCCGGCATCAGTCCCCGGCCTCCATGCCGCGGTAGCCCGCGCGGAAGCCCGCGCGCTCCATCACCGGCGCTGCGGGCGAGTCTGCGGCCGGTGCTCCGTCAATGCGCTCGATCCGCAGGCGCCGTGCGCGGTCCGCCCGCGCCCACTCGGCCAGTGCGCGAAAGCCGGGCTCCATGAACGGGTGATCGGCCCCGACGAGCGTCGTCATGGTCCGTCCGCCGCGCTCAACGTGGGCGATCGGCGTGCCGTCTGCGAGCACGACCTGCGCCCCGAACACCCGCGATGGGGACCGACCCCCGTCGCGCCGCGGCCAGGGCAGCGCCGCGCCGTAGGGCTGCGCGGGGTCGGCGGCACCCATGATCACCACATCCGGGTCGTCGCCCTCGAGGCGGTCCACGCGGAGGTCACGCAGGCGGTCGATCGCGCCGGGAAGCGCGAACTGCGCGCCTCCCAGCCCCTCGACGAAGTAGCCACGGCGGCAGAGTCCGAGGGTCTCCATCTGCCCGAGGTCGGGGTAGACGGCGCTGAACCCACCGGGGATGCCCTCGCCCAGCACGGCGCCGCGAGTGACGATGCCGTGGCGGTCGAGGAGGATCTCTGCCAGCGCCCTCCGGCGCTCGGCCACGGATGGCGCCCGGTCGAAGAGCCCCGCGGTGAGCGCCCACCGACCGCCTGTGAGGGCCGCGCGGCCTCCGCGCATCCGGGCAGACCGACCCCAGGCACGCCCGCGCGGCGCGCGGGGCGCTGCGGCGCGCTGCGTTCCGCGGGGACCCGAGCGCAGCGGGGTCCAGAGATCGTTCGTGACCTCGCCGGCCCAGACCAGCTGCCACAGCGCGGCCACGGCCTCATCGCGCGGCACCGCGGCGATGTCGATGAGGTCGTCGAGGAACTGGGCTCCGGTGGCCAGGGCGGCGCGCATGCGGTCGGCGGCGTCGCCCTCCGGCGCGGCGTCAGCCGACGGCGGCCCGAAGATGGCGGCGTCCTCGCGCAGGTAGATGGCCACCCGGCCGCCGCCGCCCGACCCGAGGGAACCCGCGCCGACCCATGTGATCTCGCCTGCGGCGGCGAGGTGGTCGAGCCATGCCGGGGAATACGCGCCCAGGCGCCGGGGGAAGGTCTCCGCCTCCCACTGTGCGGCGGGCAGGGTTATCCCCTGCAGCCCGGAGATGACATCGCGGAGGGCATCGGGGCCGGGTGGCGCGTCGGGGCGATCGATGCGCTGCCACTGCGGCAGGAATCGTGCGAGAACCTCGGGGTCCGTCGGCTCCACCTCGCGCCGCAGGCGCGCCATGCTCATGCGGCGCAGGCGGCGGAGCACCTCGGGGTCGCACCACTCCTCGCCCGTGCCACCGGGTCGCATGTGCCCCCGGACCAGTCCGCCCTCGGCCTCCATCACGCCCAGCGTCTGCTCGACGAGGGACGGCGACGCGCCGAGCCGCGTTGCGGCATCCGCGGCGCGGAATGGACCGTGCGTGCGTGCGTAGCGCGCCAGCAGGCCCTCGAGGGCGCGCGGCACGGGCTCGAGGAATGCGTCGGGCAGGCCGGCCGGCGGCATGACGCCGAGCCCATCGCGGTAGCGACCGGCGTCCTCCGCGGCGATCAGGCGAGCCTCGCCGGCAACGCGGGCACGGGCCGCACGGCGCTCTGCCTCGAGTTGGTCGAGCACCTCCGCGACGGCGTCGGGTTGCTCGACCCGTCGCGCGATCTCCTCTGCGGTGAGGTCCCCGAGCCGGCGAAGGAGGTCGTGCACGCCGTCGGCACCGCGTGCGAGGCGCTCCGGGTTGAGCCCCTGCAGGTCGGCCTCGAGGTCATCGAGCGCAGCCGGGTCGATGAGCTCGCGCAGCTCGTCCTGTCCCAGGAGCTCGCGCAGCAGATCCCGATCCAGGGCGAGAGCCTGTGCCCGGCGCTCCGCGGCAGGGGTGTCGTCGTCGTACATGTACGAGGCCACGTACTCGAACAGGAGTGCTCCGGCGAAGGGAGACGCCGAGTCGGTCTCCACCTCGGTGACCGCCACCTCCCGCGACGCGATGCGCCCGAGGAGGTCGCGAAGCGCCGGCATGTCGAACCAGTCGTTGAGGCACTCGCGGTAGGTCTCGAGGATGACCGGGAATGATCCGAACCGCCGCGCGACCTCGAGCAGCGACGACGCCTTCAGGCGCTGCTGCCAGAGCGGCGTACGGCGGCCCGGGTGCCGTCGGGGAATGAGGAGCGCGCGCGAGGCGTTCTCGCGGAAGCGGGATCCGAAGAGCGCCGTTCCGCCCAGTTCCCCGAGGATGAGGTCCTCGACGTCGGCGGCGTCGGGGAGCAGCACGTCGGTGGGGGGCAGCACATCGCCGTCCACCACGTGGCAGGCGATGCCGTCGTCGCTCCAGATCACATGGGGGTCGGTTCCGGTGGCCTCCCGCAGGCGGGCCTGTATCGCAAGGGCCCACGGGGCGTGCACTCGCGCGCCGAAGGGCGAGAGCACGCACAGCCGCCAGTCCCCGATCTCGTCCCGAAACCTCTCGACGACGATGCCGACATCGCTTGGCACGGTGCCCGTGGCCTCTACCTGGTCGTGCACGTACTGGATCAGGTTGCCGGCCGCGCGGTCATCGAACCGGCTGGCGGCCTTCAGGCGCGCGGTCGCGTCTGCGGGATCGGCATTCGCGATGTCCCGCGCCATCCGTCCCACCGCGGCGCCGAGTTCGTACGGCCGGCCCACGCCCTCGCCGCGCCAGAAGGGCACGGCCCCGGGGGCGCCCGGGGCGGGAGACACCAGCACGCGGTCACGGGTGATCTGCTCGATGCGCCACGTGGACGCCCCGAGCATGAATGCCTGCCCGGCACGGGCCTCGTAGACCATCTCCTCGTCCAGCTCGCCCACGCGCGTGCGGCCATCGGCGAGGAACACGCCGAACAGGCCGCGATCGGGGATGGTGCCGGCGTTCTCCACGGCGAGGCGGCGCGCGCCATCGCGCCCGCGCAGCGTCCCGCCTGCCCGATCCCACACGACGCGTGGCTTGAGCTCGGCGAACTCATCGGACGGATAGCGCCCGGCGAGCATGTCGAGCACGCCGTCGAGTTGATCTCGCGAGAGATCCGCGAAGGGATAGCTGCGCCGTGCCGTGGCGAGCACGTGGTCCACGGCCACGGGCTCCTCCCCGGACACCATGGCCACCACCTGCTGGGCCAGCACGTCGAGCGGCAGGCGCGGCACGTGGGTCTCCTCGATGGCCCCCTCCCGCATGCGCTCCACGACCGCTGCGCACTCGAGCAGGTCACCCCGGTACTTGGGGAAGATGCGACCGCTGCTCGGCACGTCGATGCGGTGCCCGGCGCGGCCCACGCGCTGGATGCCCCGCGCGACGCTGCGCGGGCTCTCCACCTGGATCACCAGGTCCACTGCGCCCATGTCCACGCCGAGTTCGAGCGACGACGTGGCGACGAGCGCGGGAATGCGACCCGCCTTGAGGTCCTCCTCGATGATGGTCCGCTGCTCGCGCGCGAGCGACCCATGGTGCGCGCGCGCCACCTCCTCCTCGGCCAGTTCGTTCAGCCGCAGGGCGAGCCGCTCGGCGCTGCGGCGGTTGTTCACGAAGATCAGGGTGCTCCGATGCGCCCTGACCAGGTCGAGCAGCGCCGGGTACATCGCCGGCCAGATTGATCGCCGCGTGGACCCGCCCCCGATGACATCGAGCAGGTCCTGCCCGCCGCCATCCTCGGGGCCGCGACCGGGCTCGGCCATGTCGCGCATGTCATCGACGGGCACGATGACCTCGAGGTCGAGTTCCTTCACGCGACCGGCGTCGACGAGGCTCACGGGCCGCGGCGCGCCGTCATGGTCCTGCCCGCCCAGGAACCGCGCAATCTCGCTGAGCGGACGCTGGGTCGCGCTGAGGCCGATACGCTGGATCGGCTGGTCGGCGCAGTCCTCGAGCCGCTCCAGCGACAGGGCCAGGTGACTTCCGCGCTTGGTGCCGGCCATCGCGTGAATCTCGTCGACGATCACCGCGGTCACTCCGCGCAGCATCTCCTCGCCCTTGCTGGTGAGCAGCAGGTAGAGGCTCTCGGGGGTGGTGATGAGGATGTCCGGCGGGGTGCGGAGCATCCGCTGCCGCTCCGCCTGCGGCGTGTCCCCGGTGCGCACCCCCACCGTGATCTCCGGTGGTTCGAGCCCCATTCGCCGCGCCGACTCGGCGATGCCCGCGAGCGGGCCGCGCAGGTTGCGCTCGACGTCGTAGTTGAGCGCCTTGAGCGGTGAGATGTAGAGGATCCGTCCGGACTCGGCAGCGCTGGAGGTGGTGTCCCCGTCCTCGGGGCCGACGTTCGCGAGACGGGCGGATGCGATGGCGTTGAGCCCCCAGAGGAACGCCGCGAGGGTCTTGCCGGAGCCCGTCGGCGCCACGATGAGGGTGTGCTCCCCGGCGCTGATGTGAGGCCACCCCTGAACCTGCGGCGGAGTGGGCTCATCAAACGCGCGCGTGAACCAGTCCGCCACCGCGGGGTGGAACGGGGCGAGCACATCCGGGGCAGGCGCCGTGGTCACAGGGGAACGCTATCGCCGTCGCCGGGCGGACGGCGCCGGAGCGGGACCGTGCGCGTGCGCGGTGACCCGGCGCGGCTACAATGCCGTCTCGTGGGTTCCGACGTCCTCACGCCGCCCGCGGAGACAATCCGCCGTTCGGGCTCAGGGGCCGGCCTGGGTAGGCCGGTGTCGGTCATCGTGATGAACGACAACCACAACACGTTCGAGGGCGTCGCGACCATCCTGTCGCAGTTCGTTCCCGGGGTGGACTACGCCAAGGGGATGAAGTTCGCGACCACCATCCACAACTCGGGGCAGGCCACCGTGTGGAGGGGCGATCACGAGCGTGCGGAACTCATCTGGGACCAGTTGAAGGAGGCGGGGCTCACGATGGCACCGCTCGCCGACGGATAGGGGAGAGGCCGAATGGCCGAGGAGACACGCGAACCGACCTGGTATGACCAGGCAGCCGCCGCCCGGGAGGCGCACGCCGGGGAACTCGAGCAGGTCACGCAGAAGGCCCTGCTCAGCAGGGTGATGTTCCTCGTGGCCGTGACCTGTGGTTTCACGGCTGCAGGCGCCTTCATCGCACAGGACTTCAGCGGCGGAGCGATGATCGCGTGCTGGATCGGCGCCTTCGCGCTGATCCTGGCCAGCGCGTTCATCAAGAAGCAGAGCGGTCCGCTGGGCATGACGTTCCTCTTCGTGATCGGCCTGCTGCTGGGCATGGCGATCGGGCCGACGCTGCAGGTGTACGTGTCGGTGAACGGCGCGCAGGTGCTGTGGCAGGCGGCGGGAGCCACCGCGCTTTTCATCGCCGCATTCGGGGCATGGGGCTACGCCACCCGGCGTGATCTCGCACCGTATGTGCGCTTCTTCTTCTGGGCGCTCATCGGCCTGATCGTCTTCGGCATCGTCATGATCTTCATCCAGATTCCCTCGGGGTACCTCATCTGGTCGATCCTCGGCCTGGCGATCTTCGCGTTCTGGACGGCGTTCGACTTCCAGCGCCTGCGCCGGTCGACCACGGGGAACGTGGCCGTGCCGATCGCGCTCGGGATCTTCCTCGACATCTTCAACGTGTTCCTGTTCTTCCTGCAGATCCTTGGCGGGGGCGGCAGGTAGGAGCATGACCGGCTCCGACGCCCTGCTCGACGCGCTCGTCGCGCAGGGCGTCGAGGTCATCTTCGGGAACCCCGGGAGTACCGAGCTCCCGTTCATGGACGCTCTGGCCGCGCCTGGCCGACCCCGATTCGTCCTGGGGCTCACCGAGCCGGCGGTCATGGGCATGGCCGACGGCTACGCGCAGGCGTCCGGGCGGCTCGGCGTTGTGCTCGTGCACGTGCAGCCCGGGATGGCCAATGCACTCAGCGGCGTGCTGAACGCGGCGCGCGCCCGAGTGCCGCTGCTCGTCATCGTGGGCCAGCAGGTCTCGTCGATGCTGCCCGGCGCGCCATTCCTCGGCGGTGAGATCGTGGAGATGGCCCGTCCTCTCGCGCGCTATGCGGAGGAGGTCAGCGACCCGTCGCTGCTCGGACCGCTGCTCGCAGAGGCCGTGGAGGCCGCGCTCGGTCCGCCGGCAGGCCCATCCGTGCTGAGCGTCCCGCTCGAGGTGCAGGCCGGGCCGTCGGGGGCCCTGCCCGCGCTCCCACGGGAGCCCCGTGCGCTCCCTCCTCCGGACGCCGCGGACCTCGAGCGCGCGGCGGCCCTCCTCGAGGGCGCGTCGTCACCGGTGATCCTGGCGGGCGACGGTGTGGCGCACGCGGGCGCCCATGATGACCTCGCGCGCCTCGCCGAGCGCCTTGGCGCACCGGTCATGGGCGAGCCGTTTGCGGCGCGCATGCCCCTCGACACCGATCACCCGCTGTGGGCCGGGCCGATGCCGCGCGCTGCCGCTCCAATCCGCACGGCGCTTGCAGGGCACGATGTCGTGCTCGCCGTCGGAATGCCGGTGTTCCGGCTGTTCGGGTGGAGCCCGGGGCGGGCCATGCCCGACGGCACGCAGCTCATCCACGTCGACGTGGACCCCGAGGAGATCGGGCGGATGGTACGGCCCGCGGTGGGAATGGTGGGGGACCCCGGGGACGCGTTGCGGGCCCTGGGCGCGCTGCTCCCGGAGGGGCACCCGCAGGCGTCGGAACGCCGCGCCGTGACGGAGTCGTCCATCGCCGCTGCGCGTGACGATGCCAGCGCGGCGCTGCGCGCACGGGCCGACAGGGCCGAGGTCATCAGCCCGGCGGCCCTGTCGGTTGCGGTCGGGGAGGGCGTTGCTGCCGCGGACCTGGTGATCGATGAGGGCATCACGTCCACGCGTGACCTCCGTCTGGCCCTCGGCCCCCGCGATATCGGCTCGTGCATGTGGCACCGGGGGAGCGCTCTCGGCTGGGGACTCCCCGCTGCCGTCGGTGCCGCCATCGCGGATCCGTCGCGGCGCGTGGTGTGCACGCACGGCGACGGCTCACTCATGTTCGGCGTCCATGCCCTCTGGACCGCGGCGCACGAGCGCTGCCGGGTTGCGGTGGTGGTGGGCGACAACGCCGGCTACGAGATCCTGCGCGCGGGGATGGAGGGCCTTACGGGCGTGCCGGATGGCGGTTGGCCCGGCCTGGCCGTCACCGATCCCCCGCTGGATATCGCCGCGATCTGCCGTGGCTTCGGTGCCCACGCGGAGGCGGTGTCCGACCTGGACGTGCTGCCCGAGGCCGTGGCGCGCGTGCTCGCGCGCGCGGCAGACGGGCCTGCGGTGCTGATCGTCCGGGTGGAGGGGCGTACCCCGGCGGTCGGCGGGCCGCTCGACGGAGCGCTCGCCTAGCCCTCTGCCCGTCGCGGTGGCCGCCTAGGGCGTGCGGATGGTGCCGTTGCGCGCGATCCGCGCGGCGGTGCGCCCGAAGTCGGCACGCGAGAGCGTGGCGACGTCCCGGATACTCGAGCCACCCGGTGACGGCACGCCGTCACCGTTCAGCCGCACGGGCGCGAGCCGCCCCGTCACAAAGCGTCCGTCCGGGTCGAGCGTCACCCGGAGCACCCCGCTCTGCCCGGTGTACGACGAGGTACCGAACACCTTGTAGCCCAGGAAGTTCCCCATGCTGTAGGCGATCAGGCGCCCTTTGCGGAACTCCATCCCGCGCATCACATGCGGACCGTTGCCCACCACGAGATCGGCTCCGGCGTCCACCATGCCGCGGGCGAGCGCCCGGGCGTTGCCGCGCGGCTCGCCGAGGTAGGCCTCCGCCCCCGTGGGCACGTGCCGGTATCCGGTGCCCTCCGCCCCCACGTGCATGTTCGCGATCACGATGGGGGCCATGGTTGCGGCCTTGCGCACCAGGCGCGTCGCGGCCGCGATGTCGAGGGCGTTCTGGCTCCAGGCGTAGGGCGCGAGCCCGACCAGGGCGACTTTGGTGCCATCGGGCAGTTTCTGGATGCCGATTTCCCCAGGGCGTCCTGCGTGGACGATGCCCACGGCGTCCAGCGCGCGGCCCGTGGACCGCACGCCGGCGCTCCCCCAGTCGTTGGCGTGGTTGTTCGCAGTGGCCATCGCGGTGAAGCCAGCGGCCTTCAGGTTGCGCGCGTACGACGGCGGGCTCGCGAATGCGAAGCAGCTGCCGCCGCTGCCGCTGCTGCACTTCGTGCTGGGACCCGTGGCAAGCGCCGACTCGAGATTCCCCATCACCACATCGCCCGTGAGAAGGGGTTTCACCGCGCTGAACAGGCGTGACCCGCCGGCCGGCGGCAGTCCGAACTCTGGCGTGCCCATCACCGTGTCACCCACGGCGGCGACGGTCACGCTGCGGGCGCGCGCCGGTGCGCTGGTGGTCGCCGGGGCGACCTCCGCGGGCTGCGCCGCGTCGGGCGCCTGGGCATTCGCCGCAGGCACCGAGGCGTCAGAACCCATGCTCGTGACCACGACGGCCACCACGCCGACGATGGCCAGCAGGCAGAGCGCGGCGAGGGCCCTGTTCTGCTGCACCCGTCGTGACGGGCGGCGTCGGGGCGGCCGACGGTGCGAGCGGGACGGCATCGGAGAGGACGTTAGCCGCCGCTGGGGCGCTTCCTGCCGCCTCCTGTCAGGGCGCGTGCTCGGGGACGCCGCCGCCGGGGCCTGCGCCACCGCGGCCCGCGGCGGCGAGCAGGCCCTGCAGCACCGCCTCCTCTGCCGCGTCGCGCAGCGAGGCATCGATGATCTCGCCGAGGGGTGCGGTCCGGGCGATGAGGTCGGCGGCCGCGTCCGGTGGGGCGCCCACCGCCCGTGCGAGCCGCGCGGCGTCGATGCGCATGGGGAGGCCCACCTGGATGATCGCGCCCGCGGTGCGCCGTACCTGGGACAGTCCGATCATCTTCCGGTCTCCGCTGATGACCTCCCACGGGGAGAGGCCTCCGAAGCACATGCCGGCGGACGCCCCGGGAGTGCGGGCGCGGGCCTCGTCCGGCGGCACGGCACGCGCATCGCCGACGCCGAGGCCCCTGAGCGCGTCGGCCACCGCCTCTCCCACCCAGCGGTAGGCCTGCACCACGTCCACGGGGAGGAGCGGGTGCCCGGTCGGGAGGACGACGTCGACCGCGATGAGGTCGTCGTCCCAGAGCACAGGGCCTCCCCCCGAGGGGCGCACCACGACCTCGAGCCCCTCCGCGAACGCCGCTGCGCCATCCACGTCGCGGCGCTGCGCGCGTCCCACGGTGATTGCCGCCGGTGCCACGCGGTGCACGACGAGCGCCGGGGCCGTGCCGTCGGCCAGCAGGCGCTCTGACAGGGCCAGTGCGCCGGGAACCGCCTGCGGCCCCGGGCGTTCCCCCCGCCATTCCGCGGGCGGCGCCGGCACTGCTACGAGAGGTAGGGCGCCACGCCCTCGCCCTGCTGCGCCGCGTCCATCACCATCTCGCTGATGGTCGGGTGCGCGTGGATGATCTCGCCGAGGTCGCGCATGGTGTAGCCGTCGCTGATCGCGACGCCCACCTCATGGATCATCTCGACGGCGTGGGCACCCATGATCGTCGCCCCGAGCAGCAGGTCCGTGGACGCGTCGGCTACGAGCTGCGCGAAGCCGTCCGGCTCGCCCTCGCCGAGCGCCTTGCCGGACCCGGCGAAGCGCGCCTGCCCGATCTTCACCTCGATGCCCTGCTCCGCGGCGGTGTCACGGTTGAGCCCCACCGTGGCGATCTCCGGGTGCGTGTAGATGCAGGCCGGCACCACGGTGCGGTCCATCGGCACCATGTGCGGCCCGAGGATGTTCTCCGCCGCCCGGGCCCCCTCGGCCGAGGCCAGGTGCGCCAGTTGCATGCCTCCGATGCAGTCGCCCACGCCCCACGCCCGTGGGTTGGCCGTCCGCAGGAACTCATCGACGACCACGTGGCCGCGCTCGGTTACCTCGATGCCCGCCTCCTCCAGGCCGATCCCGCGCGTCTGCGGCTGGCGTCCGATCGACACGAGCAGCTTCTCGGCCGAGAGCTCGGTGCCGTCATCGAGGCGGATGGTGATGCCGTCGTCCCCGTACGACACGACCTCCTCGAGGCGGCGTCCGAGGTGGATTTCTGCGCCGTCCTTCTCGAGCGTCTTCTGGAACTGCTTGGCCGTGCGCGCGTCGATTCCGAGCAGGATGCGATCCAGCATCTCCACCATCGTTATCGTCACGCCGAGGGGCTGGAAGAGACTTGCGAACTCGCAGCCGATCACGCCGGCACCCAGCACGATCATGCTCTCGGGCACCTCGGGCATCACCAGGACGTCGTTCGACGTGAGCACCGCGGGGTGGTCCATGTCGATGCCCGGGAGCCCCGCGGGCTCGGTCCCGACGGCCACGATGAGGTGGTCGTACTCGTAGCGCGTGCCGTCCACCACCACCGCGCCGTCGTCGACGACGCCCTGCCCACGGGCGATGGTGACGCCCTTGCGCTCGCACGCCCCCTCCACGCCGCCGCGCATGCGCAGCACGATGTCGTCCTTGCGCGACATCATGGCCGCGAAGTCGTAGCCGACCTCGCCCACGAGGATGCCGAACTCCTTGGCCTCGCGGATCTTCCGCAGCAGGTCGCTCGCCGCGAGGAGGGCCTTGGTGGGGATGCAGCCCCAGTTGAGGCAGGTGCCTCCGAGCTCGGCGCGCTCCACCAGCACCACCTGGGCGCCCATCTGCGCCGCGCGAAGCGCGGCGACATCGCCGCCCGGCCCGCCACCGAGCACCACGATCCGCGGCCCATCACTCATCCGAACGTCATCTCCCTGCCCGCGAGGGCGTCATCGAGCACGCGTGCCTGCTCGAGCTGGTGTGTCTGCGGGTATCCCTCGCTCACCGAGGCGCGTGCCGGTCGCCCGATGTACTCGAACGATTCGATGGGCAGGAGGCGCTCGATGCGACGGGTCACGAATGACCACGCCCCCATGTTGCGCGGCTCCTCCTGAACCCACTGCACGGTCTCGAGGTTCGGGTAGCTCTCGAACAGGGCCAGGATCTCCTCGCGGGGGAAGGGGTAGAGCTGCTCGATGCGACCGATCGCCAGTTCCGGGTGATCGGCCCGCTCGGCATGCCCATCGAGCTCGTGGAAGATCTTTCCGGTGCACAGCACCAGGCGCGTGATCGCCGCGGGGTCGGTCACCCTGGGGTCGGGCAGCACGGGCTCGAATCGTCCCTTGGTGAGGTCGTCGAGGCTGCTTGACGCCGCCTTCGCGCGCAGGAGGCTCTTCGGCGTGAACACCACCAGCGGGCGGATCTCATCCAGCAGGCCCTGCCGCCGGAGCAGGTGGAAGTAGTTGGCGGCGGTGGAGCAGTTGGCGATTCGCAGGTTGCCCTCGGCCGCGAGGCGAAGGAAGCGCTCCGGCCGGGCAGAGGAGTGCTCCGGGCCGTTGCCCTCATACCCGTGGGGCAGGAGGAGGGTGAGGCGCGATCGCACGCCCCACTTGGCCTCGCCGGCGGCGAGGAACTGGTCCACCATGATCTGCGCGCCGTTGGCGAAGTCCCCGTACTGCGCCTCCCAGATGACCAGGGTCTCGGGGGCGGTCGTCGAGTAGCCGTATTCGAACCCCACGCAGGCCGCTTCCGTGAGCGGGCTGTTGTGCAACTCGAAGGAGGCCTTCGCCCGCAGGAGATGCTGCATGGGCACGTACACCTCACCCTTGTGCGGCTCGTACGACACCTCATCGGAGCTGTGGTGGAGTTCGAGGTGGCGCTGGGTGAACGTGCCGCGCGCGACATCCTGCCCGGTGAGGCGGATGGGAACGCCCTCGGTGACGAGGGACGCGAAGGCGAGGGCCTCGGCGTGGGACCACGTGATGCCGCCGTCCTCGGCCAGCGCAGCGCGCCGCCGCTCCAGCTGGGGCGTGAGCTTCCCGTGCACCGGGAAGCCATCGGGCGGCAGGTGGAGCTGCTCGTTGAGGCCGCGCAGGGTCGATGCGCTCACGCGCGTCTTGACCACCTGCGTCTTGGCGCGCCGGCGCTTGTCGCGTGAGCTCTCCTGATCGGAACCCTGCTCGAGACCCGACTGCACCCGCTTGTGCGCGGATGACATGCGCTCCTCGGCCGTCGCGATCATCGCGGCGTAGTCATCCTCGCTGATCACGCGATCGGTGATGAGGCGGTCGGCGTAGATACGGGCCACCGTCGGGTGGTCCTTGATGGTGCGTGACATCACCGGCTGCGTGTACGCGGGCTCGTCGAGTTCGTTGTGGCCGAGGCGCCGGTACCCGATGAGGTCGATGAGCACGTCATGTCCGAAGCGCGCGCGGAACTGCACGGCAAGGTGCACGGCCGCGATGCAGGCGTCCACGTCGTCGGCGTTCACATGCACGATCGGCATGTCGAAGCCCTTGGCCATGTCGCTCGCGTAGCGCGTTGAGCGGCTGTCCTCGGGGTCGGTGGTGAAGCCCACCTGGTTGTTCACGATGACGTGGATCGTGCCGCCGGTGGCGTAGCCGGCAAGGCCCTGGAGGTTGAGCGTCTCGGCCACGACGCCCTGTCCCGGGAACGCCGCATCTCCATGGATCAGCAGTGCGACGGCGCGGTCCGGCTGGTGCTCGGCCACGTTGGTGGCACGGATGGTCTGCTTCGCCCGCACGCCGCCCTCGGCCACGGCGTTCACCTGCTCGAGGTGGCTCGGATTGGCCGCGAGGTTCACGTGCACGGATCGCCCTGACCGCGTCTTGAACGTGCCCTCGGCGCCCAGGTGGTACTTCACGTCGCCTGCAGCCGCGTAGGGCTCGCCGTCGGCGTGGTCGTCGTCGGCCTCGTGCTCCATCTGGCCCTCGAACTCCGCAAGGATCGACTCGGGCGGCCGCCCCACGGTGTGCATGATGCTGGCCAGGCGGCCGCGGTGGGCCATGCCGAGGTGCACCTCGGGCACTCCGCTGTCAGCGAGGCGCTGGATGGCTTCGTCCAGCATGGGGATCAGCGCGTCGCAGCCCTCGAGCGAGAAGGTCTTCTGCCCGAGGTAGGTGCGCCGCAGGAACCTCTCGAACACCTCCACCGACACCAGGCGCTCCAGCATGGCGCGGCGCTCGTCGCGCGGAAGCGGCGTGCGCACCTGGCCGGACTCGATGAACTCGCGGAGCCACTGGCGCTGGTCGTGGTCGGAGATGTGCTCGATCTCGTAGGCGATGGTGCCGCAATAGGTGTCGGTGAGAGCCGGATACGCCTCCGCGAACGTGGCTCCGGGGACGGCGACCCCGAGCAGCGAGGCGGGCACGAGCTTCATGTGCTCGGGCGTCAGGCCCACCCATGCCGGATCGAGCGAGGGGTCGCCCGGGGGCTCCGAGCCCAGGGGGTCGAGGTGTGCGGCCAGGTGGCCGTAGGTACGGAATGCGCGCAGCAGCGACATGGCGCCGGCCAGTGCCCGGAGGGTGTCCTCGTCGGCGTTCGCACCGACGGCCGGCGCCGCGCCCTCGGGTGCCGCGGCCTGCGGGGTGAAGTCGAGCGGTGGCTGTGCCGGCAGGCCGAGTGCCTGGCGGATCTCGTCGTAGAAGCCCTCGTCACCGGCGAGCAGGCCCGCGATGTCGCGCAGGAAGGCCCCGCTCTCCGCCCCCTGGATCACCCGATGGTCATAGGTGGAGGTGACCGTCATCACCTTCGAGACACCCCAGACCTTGAGCAGGTCGTCCGGCACGCCCTCCATCCCGGGTGGCCAGGTGATGCCCCCGGTGGCCACGATCGTTCCCTGGCCGGGCATGAGGCGCGGCACCGATGCGTTCGTGCCGAAGCCGCCCGGGTTCGTGAGGGTCACGCCTGCGCCCTTGAGCTCATCGGGGCTGATCTTGCCCACGCGCGAGCGCTGGATGAGGTCGTCAAATGCTGCGCGGAATCCCTGGAAGCCGAGTGCGCCGCAGTCACGGATGACGGGCACGAGGAGGGACCGGCTGCCGTCCTTGCGCTCGACGTCCACGGCGATTCCGAGGTCCACGGACTCGCGCGGCACCTTGTGAGGAACGCCGTCGACGCGGGCAAATGCCGTGGCCATCACCGGGGCCTTCTCGACGGCGCGCACGATCGCCCACGCAATGATGTGCGTGAAGGACAGCTTCCCGCCACCCGCCACCGCGAGGGCCTCGTTGAGGCGAGTGCGCTCGGCATCGAGGGCCTGGACCGAGATCGATCGGAATGTCGTGGCCGTGGGAATCGAGCGGCTGTCATCCATGTAGTCCGCAAGGGCCGCGGCGGGACCTGTGAGACGCACGAGATCCTCCCCGGGGGGCGGGGGAGGATCCACCAGCCCGCCGCCGGTGCCGGCGTTCTCCACGTCCGCGCGGCGGATCAGCCCACCGGGGCCGGTGCCCGACACCGTCGCGAGGTCGACCCCCTGCTCGAAGGCCACTCGACGGGCGATCGGTGATGCCGGGACGTCACGGACGGGCGGCGCCGACGCCGGGGCCGCAGGTGCCGCAGGCGCGCTCGCAGCCGTGGCGCCGTCGGCCGGTGGCGTGGAGGACGCGGCGGCGGCCTCGGCCCCTGCGGCGATCTGCCCCAGCGGGTTGGCGACCTGGAAGGTGTCGCCGTTCGGGACCGCGATCTCGGCGAGCGTGCCGGTGGCGGGGGACGGCACCTCGAGGTCCACCTTGTCCGTCGAGACCTCCACGATGATCTCGTCCTGGGCCACCGGGTCGCCCACGGCCTTCTTCCACTCCAGCACCGTGCCCTCGGTCACCGACTCCATGTCCGGGAGCTGGATCGGGACGAGGGCGTCCGCCGATCCCGGTGCCGATGCGCCATTCCCCGCGGCGTCTCCGCCGGCAACGGAGGCCGGCGCCGCGGGCGGCACGCCGTTCCCCGCGGCGATCTCGCCCAGGAGCTGCCCGACCTCCACCGCGGCTCCGGGCTCGGCGGCGATTGCGGTGAGCACTCCGCCCGCGGGCGACGGAATCTCCACGTCGACCTTGTCGGTGGTCACGTCGAGGAGAGTCTCGCCCTCCTCGACGGCGTCACCGACCGCCTTCCTCCACTCGATGACGGTGCCCTCGGTCACGGACTCGCCGAGCACCGGAAGAAGGATCTGGATCGTTGTGTCGGTCGGAGTCACGATCGGCTCCCGAGGATACGCCTGGACGCGGGCGTTGGCCCATGAATCGGGCATTCCGCAACGGCTGCGCACGCCTCCTGCGCGCGGCCGTTGCACCGGGGCGTGCGGGCCCGCCGGGCCGTGCGTCCGGGGCTAGTCGAGGTCCAGCGCCAGGTCGAGTGCGGGGGCCGAGTGCGTGAGGGCCCCGACGCTCACGAAGTCCACTCCGCACGCCGCCGCGCGCGCGACGCCGTCGAGGTCCATGCGGCCCGACGCCTCGGTCTCGGCGCGGCCCGCGCACAGCTCGACCGCAGCGCGCATCGTCGCCTCGTCCATGTTGTCGAGCAGCACCCGGTCGGCGCCGGCCTCGAGCGCCAGCTCGACGCCGGGCAGGTCATCGGCCTCGACCTCCACGGCAACGCCCGGCAGCTCCTCGCGTGCTCGCGTCACGGCTGCCGCCAGGTCGATGCCCCCCATCGCGAGGTGGTTGTCCTTCACCAGCACCATGTCATGCAGGCCCATACGGTGGTTCACCCCGCCGCCGGCGGCCACGGCCTGCTTCTCGAGCGTCCGCCATCCGGGCGTGGTCTTGCGGGTGTCCAGCACCCGGGCGGGCCGGGCGGCGTCCACGTAGCGGGCCGTGAGCGTGGCGATGCCGGACAGGTGCGAGAGTCCGTTCAGCAGGGTCCGCTCGGCCGACAGCACCGCACGCGCCGGGCCATCGACGCCCATGACGCTCTCGCCCGGTGAGAGGGTTGCCCCGTCGGTGGCCTGCCAGGTGGCAGCGACCCCCACCTGCCGGAGCACCTCATCGCCGAAGGCGCGCCCGGCGAGCACTCCCCCCGACCGGGCAACCACGCGCCCGCGGGCGCGGGATCCTTCAGGGATCGTGACGAGGGACGTCACGTCGCCGCGCTCGCCGAGATCCTCTGCGAGCGCGGCCGTGACGAGCTCTGCGAGGTCCATCAGAGGGCGAGCATGCGGTCGAGGGCCAGCCGCGCGTCGGCGGCCATCTCCTCGTCCACGCTGACCACGTTGATCACCTCACCCGCGGCGAGGTTCTCGAGCGCCCACGTGAGGCGCGGCAGCGTGATCCGGTTCATCGTCACGCACGGGCAGAGGTCCTCCTTGAGGCAGAAGACCGTCTTGTCGGGGTGGGTGATGCGGAGGCGGTCGACCAGGTTCCAGTCGGTACCGATGGCCACCGTGGATCCCGCGGGGAGCTCGTCGAGGCGGCGGATGATGTACTCGGTGCTGCCGTCCTCGTCGGCCGCCTCGACCACCGGGCGCGGGCACTCGGGGTGCACGATCACGGTCACGTCGGGGTGCGCCGCCCGGGCCTCCTCCACCTGGCGCACCGTGAACCCGGTGTGCACGTTGCAGAAGCCCTTCCACAGGACGATCTCGGCATCCGCGAGCGCGTCCCCGCGAATGCCCCCGAGGTCGGCCTGCCGGGGATCCCATACGACGGGATCCGATGGCTCCATGCCGAGACGGCAGGCGGTGTTCCGGCCGAGGTGCTCGTCGGGGAAGAAGAAGACCATGTCGCCCTGCGCGCGTGCCCAGCGGAATGCGCGCTCGGCGTTGCCCGACGTGCAGACCGCGCCGCCGTTGCGGCCCACGAAGGCCTTCAGGTCGGCACCGGAGTTCATGTAGGTCAGGGGCACGATGGTGCGGTCGGGGAACCGGGCCGTGATCTGGGCCCAGGCATCGTTCACCGTGAAGATGTCGGCGCACTCCGCGAGGTGGCAGCCGGCACCCAGATCGGGCAGCACGACCCGCTGATGAGGCTGGCTGAGGATGTCTGCGGCCTCGGCCATGAAGTAGACGCCGAGGAACAGCACGAGGTCTGCCTGCGTGGCCTCGGCGCCGCGTCGGGCGAGGAGGAACGAGTCGCCGGTGATGTCGGCGAACCGGATGACCTCGTGCTTCTGGTAGTGATGGCCCAGGATCACCAGGCGCTCGCCAAGCGCGTCGCGCGCCGCCGTGGCACGCGCGATGAGCTCCGCCTCCGGCACCGTCTCCTCGGGCGCCGGAAGGATGCAGGTGGGGGCGGTCGTGGTCACGCTACCTCCGTGAGGTCGATGGACGGCACGGCCGTCGGTGTGTCGCCGGCCCAGCAGGTGCGGTGCGCCTGCGCCGGATCGGGATCGGGGAAGTCGCTGCGGAAGTGCGCACCGCGGCTCTCCTCGCGGGCGAGCGCGGCGTGGGTGGTGAGACGGGCGATCTCCAGGAGGCCCGCGGCCTGGGCGTCAGCGGGTCGCGGCAGCGCGTCGAGGGCGTCGAGCGCGCCGGCGAGGCCGGTGCCGTCGCGCTCAAGGCCGCAGCCGCGCCACATGATGCGTCCGATGGCCCCGCGCACCTCATCGCCGTCGGCCTCACCGGGCGTGAAGCGCGCGGGGTCGGTCCGGGGGCCGTCAGCGGGGGACCGCCCGCCCGACGCCACGTCATCGGCTGCCCGGCGCCCGAGGACAGCGGCCTCGAGCAAGCCGTTCGATGCCAGGCGGTTCGCTCCATGGAGTCCGGTGCCGGCGCACTCGCCCACGGCCCAGAGCCCCGGGACCGTGGTGCGCCCGTCGAGGTCCGTGAGGGCACCCCCCATGCAGTAGTGGGCGGCCGGCGTGACGGGCACGGGATCCCGTGCCAGGTCGATCCCGTGCGATGCGCAGAGGGCGGCCACCTCGGGGAACCGGGAATGCACGCGGTCCGGGTCCAGGTGGGCGAGGCTCATCACGACCTCGCGTCCGGTCTCCCTCGCGCGGCGGACGACCGCCCGGGCCACGACGTCCCGCGGACCGAGGTCGCCCATGGGGTGCACGCCGGCCATCACGGGCTCGCCGTTGCAGTCGTAGAGCATGCCGCCCGCGCCGCGCACGGCCTCGCTCACCAGGGCGAGCGGGCTCGGTCCCGCCGCGAGGGCCGTGGGGTGGAACTGCACCATCTCCATGTCGACGAGCGCGGCGCCTGCGCGGCGGGCGAGGGCGGGGCCGTCGGCCGTGGCGCCATGGGGGTTCGTCGTGCGCGCGAAGAGGTGCCCCGAGCCACCCGTGGCCAGCACCACGCGGTCAGCGGGGATGGTCCCGCCATCGGCGAGGCGAACGCCGTGAACGCCGCGCTCGTCCACGAGCACGTCCTCCACCCGGCGGTGCTCGATGATGGCGATGCGCGCGTGGCGCCGTGCGCGCAGCGCCAACGCGGCGATCACATGGCGGCCGGTGGCGTCGCCTCCGGCGTGGGCGACGCGGGGGAGGGAGTGCGCGCCCTCCCGCGCGAGGGCGATGCGACCGCGGTCGTGGTCGAACTCCACCCCGAGCGCGGCGAGGTCGGCGATGACGCCGGGCGCGTCCGCGCACACGGCTTCCGCGGCGGATGCGTCCGCGAGCCCGGCCCCGGCCACGAGGGTGTCGGTTGCATGCGCCTGCACCGTGTCGCCCGGGCCCACGGCCGCGGCGATGCCCCCCTGCGCCCAGCTGGTGCTGCCCTCGCCGAGCCGCCCCTTGGTCACGATCACGACGTCGCGGTGCGCGGCGATGCGCAGCGCAGCCGAGAGGCCGGCGAGGCCCGATCCGATGACCACGGCGGGTGTGCTGCGACGTATTTTACGTCTATTTGACGTCATTTCACGATTGATTTTACGTCAATCGGACGGACGCACAAGCCCGTCCGGGTGGTCCCGGTACCCGGGAATGCGACGGGGGCGGCACATGGCCGCCCCCGGTGCAGTCATCGCGTTGCGCGCCCGGCGCTAGGCCAGGGCCGACTCCTCGACGCGGCGCGCCCGCCCGATAACGGCCTGCAGGCGGTCCCAGGCACGCTCCTCGGCGGCGAGGTAGTCGTCAACGCTGGAGAAGACCCCGGACCCGCGGGACACCGCGAGGTAGTCCGACACGGCACGCTGGCGCATGCGATCGAGCGCCGTCGCGGACGTCGTGGTCTCGTCGGTGATCGCGGTCATCTGATCTCCTCGGGGTCGTCCCACATTGCCGGGTGAGTAACGCAGAAGCTGGACACGGATGCAAGGGGGTATGTCGAGGTTTGCCCCGCTGCGGTGCAGGCTTATTCCTCCCCTAATCATCGATGTCCTGCGGAGCGGGTCATCGCGCCGCGGGGAACGGCTCAGCCCGTCAGCGCTGCAGGGCGGCGGCTGCCGGGGGAGAGCAGCTCGCGTGCGATGTCATCACGGTCCCACAAAATCACCCCGGTGCTCGCGGCGAGCTCCACCGCCGCCGGCGTGAAGGTGGTGTTGGTGATGACCATCGCCTGGGCGGTTCCGTAGTGCATGCGGGCAGCCGCGGCCTGCTGGACGGCCGCGATGCCCACGGGACGCGCCTGCCGCTTGGCCTGCACGACCAACTCGTCCTCGGATCCGTGCCCGAGCACGAGGTCGGCTCCGAAGTCCCCCGTGACGCGCGTATGGCGCACGCGCCACCCGGCAGCGCGGAACAGGATCGCGAGCCAGTCCTCGAACTCCTCGCCCGTCATGCGGTCGGCGGCGCCGAGTCCCCTGCGCCGCGCGAGGCCGTCCCGGCTGCGACGCGACCAGCTGCCGATGGCGAGGGCGAGCGTCACGGCACCACCCACCACCACGGCCACCACCGCCGGGGCGAACAGGGCAAGCACGACCACGAGCACCCCGCCCGCGATCAGCCAGGTGACCATCTCCATGCCGAGCCAGCGCGCCATGCGACCCATGCCCAGATGTTCGCGCACGCACCCGCGTGACCTGCCCCCGTGCGTCTAGCGTTCGCCATGTGGAGGTGACACGCATACACGACGGGCTGTGGCGCTGGTCCGTCACGCGGGATGGGTTGGAGCTGGCGTCGGCCTACCTCGAGCACGGTGATGCGATGCTGCTTGTGGACCCCGTGATCCCGGCGGCGGTTGACGACCGCGCGCGGTTCGAGCGGGCGCTCGCACGCGACCGCGCGCGGCTCGGCGGCGCGGTGTGGGTGCTGCTCACGCGCGCCGACGAGCCGCGCGACGCCGATGAGGTCCGCCTGATGACCGGTGGCCGGCAGTGGACCCCGGGGGATCCGGAGCCCCCGGGGGTGACGACGATCCCGGTCGGCGAGCCGGGCGTCGCAGCGATCTGGTCGCCCGGGCACCGGGCGCTGATGCCGGGACGCGCGATGACCGCCTCTTCCGGGGCGCTGCTGCCGGCCCCCGGCGTGGATGGTGACGCGCTGCTGGCCCTCGAACCGGAGGTCGTCATCCCCTCGGTGGGTCCGATGATGGGGTAGTCCCCGCAAGCGGTAGCGTTCGACGTCGATGTCCGACCTCGCGCCGCTCCTGGCACAGATGGCTGAGCTCGCCACCCGGCACGCCGACGTGCTGCGCGCTCCCGTGCGCGCGTTCGACATCGACGGGGTCCCCGTCGACGGCGACCGCCGCCCCGAGATCATGGGCGTCGTCAACCTGTCCCGCGACTCCTGGTATCGCGAGTCGGTGTCGCCCACGCCGGCGGCGGCGATCGCGCGGGCACGGGTGCTCGCCGCACAGGGCGCGAGGATCATCGACGTCGGGGCCGAGTCGACGATCCCCGGCGCGGCTCGCGTCGGTCCCGAGGAGCAGCTCGCCGGTGTCCTGCCGGTCGTCAGGGCGCTCGGTGAGGACGGCATCACGACGTCGGTGGAGACGTACTCGCCGGAGGTCGCGCGAGCGGCCCTTGCGGCCGGTGCCGGCGTTCTCAACCTGACCGGGGTCGAGCGCGAGGACGAGATGTACGAGACGGCAGCCGCTCACGGAGCGGCCGTCATCATGTGCTTTGTCCAGGGCGCCAACGTGCGCGAGGTCCAGGACCTGGTGCTGGGCGACGATCCGATCCCGGGTCTTCTCGATCACTTCGGCCCGCGCGTCGAGCGCGCACAGGCGCTGGGCGTCGAGCGCCTCTTCATCGATCCGGGCCTCGGCTTCTACTACGGGAACCTGCTCGATGGCGAGGAGCGCGTCCGCCACCAGGCAACGGTCTTCCTGAACACATTCCGCCTGCGCGTGCTCGGCTGGCCCGTGTGCCACGCGCTTCCGCACGCATTCGACATCTTCCGCGAGGAGGTTCGCTCCGCCGAGCCCTTCTTCGCCGTCCTGGCGGCGATGGGGCGCACCGGCCTGCTCCGCACGCATGAGGTACCGCGCGTGCGGGCCGTGCTCGACACGCTCTCCGTCGTCGGGAATGGGGCCGTGGGCTCCTCGTGAGCGGGGCTCCCCTGGCCGACCGGGAGCTGGCGCGCCACGAGGCGCTCACGGGTATCACCACCGCGATCCTCATCGCGCCCGGGCGCCGCCTCAATGGCGCGCCCGTCGACTAGCGCGCGGTCGCCGCCGCCACCCCTTCCTCGCCATCCGGCGAGGCGTGGGTGGCGATGTCGTCGAGGCCCGCCTCGCGCAGCAGGTGCTCCAGCCCTGCGGGGTCGTGGCGGAACGACTCCAGCAGTCGGATCGGGCGCCCCGCGGGCATCACGACCACCGTGTCCTCGACATGCGCGGTCATGTCCTCGGTGGGCGTGACCTCGCCGATGATGGCCAGGGATCCCGCCTCCTCGCGCCACCGCATGGTCACGTCGCCGGCCCCGGCAAGGCCGATGTCGTCGAGCACGGCCGCGAGCCACTCCCGCGTGGGGGCGGTGTCGTACTGCGCCATCACCTCCTCGCGCGCGCCCGGGCGGCGGGGGAGCAGGTTGGCGCTCACCATCACCACGTCACCGGGCTGCAGGAGCGACAGGGTGGGCGCGAGCGCCACGGGCCCGAGCGTCGACATCATGCCGAACAGGGTGACCAGCCGGGTACCGGGGCGTCGCGGGCCGAGCAGGGGAGAGAGGTCGCGCCGGGCGACGATGTCCACGGCCAGCGCATCGACATCCGTGACCCCGGGAACGGCCGCCATGGCCTCCGCTGCCGCGCTGACAAGGGGGACGCTCACGTCCACGGCGGTCGCGTGCACCTCGGTGCGGCCCGCCGATACCAGCGCCCCGAGAAGGCGCCGCTCCTTGACGCCATCGCCGCAGGCGACGCCGATCACGTGCACGGGTCCGTCGGGAAGGAGGGCCATCGCCGTGCGCGCGGCCACGTCATGGGCGACGAGTCCGTCCTCTGCCTGCGCCGGCGAATGCGCCGATGCGAGGTCGCGCCACATGGTCGCGGAGCGCTCGCCCACGTAGTGGAAGCGGTTGTCCACCCGCCCTGCGGCGAGGGCCGCCACCATGCCCGCCCGGTGGGCGGCGGGGGAGGCGCTCTCGTCGATGCGCACGTCCGGCATCACCTGACTCTACGGCCTGCGGGGGTTCAGGCCTCCGCGGCGACCTTGCGGCTCTTCGCTGCCTTGCCGCGCGCGGTGGCGTCCAGGACCGTCTTGCGCATGCGGACGTCCTCGGGGGTCACCTCGACGCACTCGTCATCGCGAACCCATTCGAGCGCCTGCTCGAGCGACAGCGTGCGCGGCGGCACCAGCCGCTCGAGCTCGTCCGCCGTGCTCGAGCGCATGTTGGTGAGCTTCTTCTCCTTGCAGATGTTCACGTCGAGGTCGTCGCCGCGCGAGTTCTCGCCCACGATCATGCCCTCGTACACGGCATCTCCTGGCTCCACGAAGAGCACCCCGCGCTCCTGCAGCCCGAACATCGCGAAGGTGGTCACGACCCCTGTGCGGTCGGCCACGAGGCTGCCGCGCGTGCGCGTGCGGATCTCCCCCTGCCAGGGCTGCCAGGAGTCGAACACGGAGTGCAGGAGCCCCGTGCCACGGGTCTCGGTGAGGAACTCCGTGCGGAACCCCACGAGGCCGCGGGCCGGGACGAGGTAGTCGAGGCGCGTCCAGCCCGTGCCGTGGTTCACCACCTGCTCCATGCGCCCCTTGCGCAGGGCCAGGAGCTGGGTGACAACGCCCATCATGTCCTCGGGCACGTCAACAGTCACGCGCTCGATCGGTTCGTGGCGCACGCCGTCGATGTCGCGGATGAGCACCTCCGGCTTGCCGACGGTGAGCTCGAAGCCCTCGCGGCGCATGGTCTCGACGAGCACCGCCAGCTGCAGTTCGCCGCGCCCCTGCACCTCCCACGCGTCCGGGCGCTCGGTGGCCTGGACGCGCAGCGACACGTTGCCGATCAGCTCCTGGTCGAGCCGATCCTTCACCATCCTCGCCGTGAGCTTCGTGCCCTCGCGCCCGGCAAGGGCGGAGGTGTTGATGCCGATCGTGAGGCCGAGGCTCGGCTCGTCGACCGTGATCACGGGGAGCGGCGCGGGGTGCTCGGCATCGGCGAGGGTCTCGCCGATCGTGATGTCCTCGATGCCGGCCACGGCGATGATGTCGCCGGGGCCTGCATCGTCGACCGCCACGCGCTCGAGCTCGCGCGTCAGGAACAGCTCGGCCACCTTGACGGCCTCGACAGAGCCGTCGGCGCGGCACCATGCGACCTGCTCACCGCGACGGATCGTGCCCTCGTGCACCCGGCAGATCGCGAGGCGACCCAGGTAGCTGTCTGCGGCCAGGTTCGTCACGAGGGCCTGCAGGGGGGCGCCCTCGGTGTACTCCGGGGCCGGCACGGTGTCGCGCAGTGCATCGAAGAGCACTGAGAGGTCATCGTCCTGCTGATCGGCTGAGAGCGACGCCGTGCCGGCCTTGGCGTTGGCGTAGACGATGGGGAAGTCGATCTGCTCCTCGTCAGCACCGAGGTCGAGGAAGAGCTCGTACACCTCGTCCACGACCTCCGCTGCGCGGGCATCGGGCCGATCGATCTTGTTGATCACGAGCACCACCGGCAGGCGGGCCTCGAGGGCCTTGCGCAGCACGAAGCGGGTCTGCGGAAGCGGGCCCTCCGAGGCGTCCACGAGAAGCAGCACGCCGTCCACCATGTAGAGCCCGCGCTCGACCTCGCCACCGAAGTCGGCGTGCCCCGGGGTGTCGATGATGTTGATGGTCATCTCGCCCCGGCGCACCGCGGTGTTCTTGGCGAGGATCGTGATGCCCTTCTCGCGCTCGAGGTCACCGGAGTCCATGACGCGCGTCTGCACGTCCTGGTTGTCACGGAACGCCCCGCTCTGCCAGAGCATGGCGTCGACGAGGGTGGTCTTGCCGTGGTCCACGTGGGCCACGATCGCGACGTTGCGGAGGTCTTCCCGGGTAGGCACGGCGGCGCACGATAGCCCATGGCCCCGCCCCCGGCTGGCAACATCCCGACGTGGTCGCCACCGGCCAAGACCCGAACCCCTGGCGTGAGCCTCGCTGGCCCCCGCTCATGGCGCTGTTCGTCGCGGCCGTGCTCGAGGTGACGCTGCCCGGTGACCTGATCCTGGGCGGTGGGGTCGTCCGCTGGATCATCCCCGCCCTGGTGGTGATACTCATCATCGTCGCGGCAGTGGCGCCGGAGCAGGAGAGCGACCGGCGTCGCCGTCTGGGCATGGCCCTGGCGGGCCTCGTCACGCTGGCCAACGCTGTCGCGATCGGCGAGCTCGTCTACGGAATCGTCGCCGAGTCCGGGTTCGAGGGGAAGTACCTGACGGTGGCGGCGCTGCAGGTGTGGTTCACGAACGTGATCGTGTTCGCCGTCTGGTTCTGGGAGCTCGATGGCGGGGGTCCACGCCGCCGTGCGCGCGCGGTGCCGGGTCCACATGAGTACCTGTTCGGGCAGTACGCGCTTCCGACCCCATGGACCTGGCGGCCGGTGTTCTGGGACTACCTGTTCCTGTCATTCACCAACGCGGTGTCCTTCGCCCCCGCGGATGCTCTGCCGCTCAGCCACCGCATGAAGCTGCTGATGGCGATCGAGTCCGCGCTGTCGTTGCTCGTGATCCTCATCATCGCCGCCCGCGCGATCAGCATCCTTCACTGAGCCCCCATGGGCTTCTTCGAACTCGCCCTGATCTCATCGGTGTCGCCGCAGACGCTCGCGGTGGTGCTGTTCCTGCTCGGGGGCACGCGTGGGCTGCGGCATGCATCGCTGTTCGTCGGCGGCACCCTCATCGCGTCACTCGCGAGCGGTGCGCTGGTCGCCTACGGCATCGTGGACCTCGGTATCCGCCCGACCGGCCTCGGGGACGGCAGGCGGTTTCCGGTCATCTACATGCTCGCGGGCGCGCTCCTCGTGGCCTTCGCGGCATATGTCCTGTGGCGCCACGTCCATGCGCGCACCCGGCGCCATGTGCGGGATCGCAGCCGCGAGGAGGCCCGCCTCGAGCGCATGGTGGAGTCGTCACGCGTCTCGTTCGCGGTAGGGCTGCTCTTCGGCCTGCCGGGGGTGTGGTACGCCCTCGCCCTCGTGGAGACCACCGGTCACGGGCCGGCGTTCACGGCCATGACCATCCTCGTGTTCAGCGTCATCTCCTACTCGTGGGGCTGGATACCCATCCTGTGGTACGTCGCCGACCGTGACCGCGCACTGCGCGCGCTCACTGCCATGCGGGCGACGGTGGGCCGCCACCGCATGGCCATCGTGGTCACGGTGCTCCTGCTCGTGGGCGCATACCTCATCATCCTCGGGGTGCTGACCCTGTAGGGCGCCGACGCGGACCCGGGCTGGTCCGATGCGCTTTCGAGCCGTGCCGTCGCGACTACATCGCGACGATGAAGAGGATCACCAGGCCGACGATCAGGACGATCGCCACGGCGGCGAGCATGGGCCGGCGGCTGCCGGGTGCGGGCGGTGCCATTGCCAGCACCTCATCACAGAGCGCCGCACGATGCCCGGAACATGAACGGGTGCACGGGGGGCCGTCATCATGCGCAGCCCGGAGTCAGGGCGACCGAGTCGGTGTGCGGAGTGCCCGCCGCTCGTGACCGAGTCGTTATGCGCGGAGGGCCCGCCTCTCCTGAGCACGGGCCCTCCTCATAGCGGGGGCAGGATTCGAACCTGCGACCTTCGGGTTATGAGCCCGACGAGCTACCAGACTGCTCCACCCCGCGACGCGTCCTGAATGTAGCACCGAACCCGTTGCGCTGGACAGGGCCGGGGCCCGACCTATCGTGGCGACGAATCCGATCAGGAACTCCACGGGAGGGGGTGCCGCACATGATGAATCAGCGCAAGCGGATCGTGATGATCGCCCATGACAACCGCAAGATCGACATGCTCGACTGGGCGCGCGCGAACTACGACGTACTCCGCCGTCACGAACTCCACGCGACCGGGACGACCGGCGGCATCATCGCGGATGACCTCGGGCTCGATGTCCACAGGTTCCTGTCGGGGCCGCTCGGGGGTGACCAGCAGGTGGGGGCCGCCCTGGCGGAGGGCCGGCTCGACGTCGTGATCTTCTTCTGGGACCCCCTGGAGCCCCAGCCGCACGACGTGGACGTCAAGGCGCTGCTGCGGATCGCCGTGGTGCACAACTGCCCGATCGCCTGCAACCGCGCGACGGCCGACTTCCTTCTCACGAGCCCGCTCATCAACGAGGACTACCACCCCGCTGCCTCGCCCGGGGACCTCGCGCCGGAGGAGCGCCACGTCGCGGAGGTCGGGGTCGCCGCCCGCTGACCGCGGGCATGCGGCGGCCCGCACCGCCCGTGTCCGGGCGTGCGCCGCGGCGGTCTCATGGAACGCGGCGCACGGGGTCACCAACGGCCACCCAGCCGGGGTGCACCACCCTGCAGCACGCACCCGCGTGGTTGCGACGCTCGCGCGCCAGGGCCGCGTGGGCCCGGGTGTCCCGCTCCGCGGTGTCGGGGTCGCGGCTCAGCACCGCAGAGCGGCGGGTGGGGGCCATGACCTCGATCTGCGCGAGATCACCCACGGCGAGTCGAAGGCCCACCCAGCCGTCCTCGGCGAATGGCTCGTCATCGGCCTCGATCACGAGGTTCGGCCGGAATCGCCGTCGATCGACCTCCTCGCCGGCCCACGTCGAGACCTGGCCGATCGTGGCCTCGGCGAGCAGGGCGACGGGTTGATCGACATGCGCACCCGGGTGTGAGCGCCGGACCTGGACCGGCTCGCCGTCCTCGCGCCCGAGGTCGCGCCGAAGCCTGGCGGCCAGGGCCGGGTCGTCCCACGGCACGACATCCCCGTGCGGGGTCTCCACCAGCACCCCGTCGCCGCCCTCGCCATCGGTGCACGACGCACGGTAGGTCAGCAGCGCGGGATTGCGCAGCGCGACGAGCGCGGTGTCGTCGACGGGGTCGGCCACCAGGCACCGTCGGTCGCCCAGCACGCCGAGCGGGCCGAGGAACGCGCGGCGCAGGCGCTCCCCTCCCATTGACGCCACCGGATACCGCCAGAGGTCGGACACGAGTCCGATGGCGTCGTCGCTACGTGAGGACAATGGCCAGGACGATGACGAGGATCAGCAGGATCGCCAGGGTGGCGTAGGCCACGCGCACCGCGCGGCTCGCCCCCAACGTCGCCACCCGGGCGTTCTCGCGCTTGGTGGCGAGCACCTCGGGATCGGTTTCCCGCTCCGGCCAGTCGTCCTCATCGTCCCAACCCATGCGCGACAGCCTACCGCGGGAGCGGCAGGGGGCCGTGCGCCCCGCAGCCGGGTCACGGAGGGCCGGGAGGGGTCGTACGCGGGGGTTGCGGCCACTCGCCGAACCGGGATCGGCATGTGCGGGGGCCGCACATGCAGGATCCCCGGCTGCGATCGCCGCAACCCCTGCGTACGACCGCTCCCGGAACGCTGCTCTCACCGTGCGCTGGGTCATGCGCCGCGACCGGCGCCGACCGGGCCCGGGGCCGGAACGCGAACGGCCCGCACGTGGCGGGCCGTTCGGATCCTGCGGATGCCGGGTGGGGCTAGGCGACCTCGGCGAGGCCGCGCACGTCCACCATGCCGGCGAGCTTCTGCAGCGCCTGGTTCTCGATCTGGCGGATGCGCTCGCGCGTGACGTTGAAGGTGCGACCGACCTCATCGAGGGTGCGCGGCTGCTCACCGCCCAGGCCGTACCGGAGCTCGAGCACGCGGCGCTCGCGGTAGCTCAGCGAGTTGAGCACCTCCTGCAGCGCCTCGTTGCGGAGCGTCTCGTCGGCGGCCGCCTCGGGCGAGATGGCCTTCTCGTCGGCGATGAACTGGCCGAACTCCGACTCCTCCTCGTCGCCCACCGGCTTCTCGAGCGAGACCGGGGTCTGCGCGCTGCGGCGGATCGACTCCACCTCGGCCTCGGTGAGGCCGATCGAGGCGCCGATCTCGGCGTTGCTCGGGTCGCGCCCGAGCTCGGCCAGGAGCTTGCGCTCGGTGCGGTTGATCTTGTTGAGCTTCTCGACCACGTGCACGGGCATGCGGATGGTGCGGCCCTTGTCGGCGATGGCGCGGGCCACGGCCTGGCGGATCCACCAGGTGGCGTAGGTCGAGAACTTGTAGCCCTTGCGGTAGTCGAACTTCTCGGCGGCGCGCACCAGGCCGAGCGTGCCCTCCTGGATCAGGTCGAGGAAGGCGAGCCCCTGGTTGCGGTAGTTCTTGGCGATGGAGACGACGAGGCGGAGGTTGCTCTCCACCATCTTCTGCTTGGCGGCGAGGTCGCCCTCCTCGATCAGCTTGGCGAGCTCGACCTCCTGCTTGGCCGTGAGCAGCGGGATGCGGCCGATGTCACGGAGGAAGAGCTGAAGCAGGTCGGTGGTGCTCTCCGCCTTGGCGGCGACGCGGCGCGGGCGCTCGGCCTCCTCGGCCAGCTTGGCACGGCGCTCCTGGGCGTCGGGCTCCTCGAGCAGCTCGATGCCCATCTCGTCGATGTGCGTGTACAGGGCCTCGGCGTCCTCCTGGACGATGTCCATGCCCTGCAGCGCCTCGGCGACCTCCTCGATGCCGAGGAAGCCCTGCTCCTGCCCGCGCGTGAGGAGAACCTGCATCTCCTCGTTTCCCACGATCTCCTTGAGCGTCATCGTCTTCCGTCCCCTTTGGCCCGGTCCTCACCGGGCGCTTCGTCGAGCGATCCCGGGCGTCCGTCGCGCCCCGGATGTGTCGGTGCCTCCGGCACCTGCCTGCCACTTCGCCTGCTCACCCGCCGGCCCTCTCTGGGTGGGCGGGGATCCAACGCACCGGACGCAGGTCCGGCATGGTGCTGTCGGCAGTGTCCCCACCGGCCCTTATGGGCCGGTTAAGAGGTTCTCGGCAGAGGGTAAACATCCTCCCGACCCGTGTCATCGGGGAACGGGCGCATCCTTACCGGTTCGTCACCGTTCGCCCCACCGGCGGGACAGGGCGCTATCCCCCGCTGGTGCTGGTGGTTCCGCCGCCCGCCGCCTGCTTCGCGATCTGCGTCAGCAGTTCGGCGGCCGTGGTTCCGAGGGCGCTCTTCTGATCGATCGTGACCACGCGCTTCCAGGAATCGATCACGTCCTTCCCATCACGCCGGTAGGTCGCGAGCCAGCCCCGGTTGAACCACGCGAGCTGACTCTCCGGGTTGTCGCGCGTGAGCCGCGCGAGAGTGGCGGTGGCCCGGGTCATCGCCGCATCACCGGTGGCGGCCTCGGCCATCGCGAGCCCGATGGCGGGGGCGAGCGCGCCGGGGTCGGCGGCCGCGGCCGTGCGGTACGTGCCAGCGGCAGCGTCCTGCTCGCCCGCCCGCTGCTGGGCTGCACCGAGGCGAACGAGCGCATCCACGTCACCACCGGCGGCCTCCTGCCGATACGCGGCCACCTGCTGTGACGGCGACATGCGCGCGATGGCGTCGGGGACGCCCTGATCGAGGACCATGGCGAGCGGAGGTAGGTCAGTGGGGCCGGTCAGCTCCTGCCCCGGGGCAGCAACAACGCCGACCACGATCGGCTGGGCGGGGTCCGGCGGGGCCAGCTGGCTCGTGCCGCCGAGTGCGAGGGCACCGGCGATCACGGCCCCCGCGACCACGAGGCCCGCCACGACGACGGCGATGATTCGCGCCGGGCTCACGCGGGTGCGTCGAGCGGCTGCGCGCGCGGGGGCACGAGGGCATCGAGGGCGTCACGCACCGCAGGCAGCGGGACGCGGGCGATGCCCTCGCCGATCCAGGCGCCGTCGCCGCGGGCCGCGATGCCCATGGCGATCCCCGGGGCCTCCCCTGCGTCGAGGCACAGGCGGGCATCGATCGCCATGTCGGCGCATGCGATGACGCCCTGATCGCCCGTCCACGGCGCGGCGTCCGGCGGCGGTGCGCTGCCGTCGCCGTCGCCCTCGGCGATCGGCGCCGGGGCCGTGAACCATGCCCCGGGCATTCCGGCGAGCGTGATGGCGACATCGGTGCCGTTGCCCGACATGCCGATGACCAGGCTCGATCGCTGCGTGCCCGCCGCCGACTCGAGGGCGGCCCGTGCCGCCGCGGCCAGCACGGGGAGGGCCATGCGCCCGTCGCCTCCCGCGATCAGCGCCACGGCGGGGATCGCGTCGAGTGCGCGGGTCGCGAGCCCGGGCAGAAGCGCGTGAAGGATCATCATCCCGGCCACGCGGGGGCGGCAGGCCGGCGCGTCGCCGGCGTCTGCGGCGCGACGCGCGACGTCGGTCAGGTCGATGGGCCCGGTCGCCGCGAGGGCGGCTGCAGCGCCGGGCGCCACGCGGTCGCTCAGCATGCGCTGGCGTGCGATCAGGTCGCGCGTCGGCGTGCCCGCTGGGAGTCCGTCGCCCGCGCCGTCCGAGATCGGGGCCCACGCCTCGGCGCCGGTCTCCTCGTCGCGTACCTCCCAGACGGCCATGGACGGCGAGAGCACGCCGCACATGGTGGCGGCGACGCCGCGGGTGTCGGTGGGGGCCAGCACGATGCTTCCCTGCCCGATGAGGAGCGCCGCCTCGCCCTGGTCGGGGGCCCAGCCCTCGAGCACGGCCGCGCGGGCGACCTGGCCGCGCATGGCGGGTCCCAGGTGATCCCAGTCGCACGGGGGCCCGGCGTGGAGGATGGTGCGCTCGTCCATGCCGGGCACCAGGTCCACCGCGAGGCCGGCGCCCACGAGGTGGGGCCGCGCGGCGTCGAGCCGGGCCAGAGCCTCTCTGTTGCCCGATTCCACAGCGTCATCGGCGTAGGTGCGCGTGAGCAGCGCGACATCCGCGAGGTCGCCGCGGGCCGGCGGGGTCCACTCGATGACGAGCGGCTCGACTCCCTGCGCGCGCAGCCCCTCGTCGATGAGGGGCGCCTCGATGGTGGCGATCGCGAGCGACATGCGCGGATCGTAGGCGCTCGCGCGGCGCGCGCCCCGACGACGGTCAGCTCAGGAGGAAGGCGAGCCCGACAGCGATGCCGAGCACGATCACGCCCGCCCGGAAGACGGTCTCGTTGACGTGCTGGACCGTGTGCCCGCCGAGCCAGCCCCCGACCCATGCGCCGACGCCCATGAGGATTGCGGCGGCCCAGTACACGTGGCCGGTGAACGCGAAGAACAGCGCGGCGGCCCCGTTGGCGCACAGCGACATGAGCAGCTTGAGCGCGTTGAGGCGGTTGAGGGTGTCCGTGAGCATCAGCCCGAGGATCGCGATGGTGATGATGCCGAGGCCGGCGCCGAAGTATCCGCCGTACACGGTCGCCACGAAGATGGACACCACGAGCACCCAGCGACTCACCTCGCCGGTCCCGCCGCCCGCGCGCATCGTGATGCGCCGGAGGGGCTTCTGCACGGCGAGCAGGGCGGTGGCCGCGAATATAAGCCACGGCACGAGGTGCTCGAACAGCTCCTCGCCGGTCAGCAGGAGCAGCACGGCACCCGTGATGCCGCCGAGGATCGACGTCACCGCAAGAGCGCGCGCGAGGTCGCGGCGCCCCGCGAAGTCGTCACGCTGCGCATATGTGCCCCCGGCATAGCCGGGGGCGAGCGCGACGGCATTGGTGATGTTCGCGTCGAGCGCCGGGATGCCGACGGCCGTGAGCACCGGGAAGCTCACCAGCGTCCCGCCGCCCGCCACGGAGTTGATGAAGCCGCCGCCGATGCCGCCGAGGAGGGAGAAGAAGAGGGCCCAGAGTCCGAGGTCGCCCACGGAGGCGAGCATGGCACGCGCCGCTGTCGGGCGCCGTGCAGTGTTCGCTACCGTCCCGGCCCGGCATGGCCTCCGGCGACCCGACCACGAGCTTTCTCGGCCGCCTCGGCGCGTGGTGCGCGCGGCGGCGCTGGTGGGTGCTGGGAGCGTGGGTCGCGGCGCTCGTCGGGCTGACGGTCATCGGGGCCGCCCTGGGCGGGAAGCCCTCCGACAACCTGTCGGTGCCAGGGCTCCCGGCGGCGGAAGGCGCTGTGGTCCTGCAGCGGGCGTTCCCCGGCCAGGGGCTTACCGATGGCCAGGTGGTCATCCGTTCCGAGCGCGGATCACTGCGCGCGGCGCAGCCGCAGGCTGCCATTGACGAATCGGCGACGCGCCTGCGTGCCGTGGAGGGTGTGGCGTCGGTGCAGGTGCCGGGTCCGGCCGGCACGCTCTCCCCGGATGGCCGCACCGGCCTGATGGGCGTCGAGTGGTCGACGCCCGCGCAGGACCTGGGCCCATCACAGCTCTCAGCCGTGCGCGCCGCGGCGCGGCCGCTCGAGCGCGCTGGCCTCGTGGTGGCCTTCGCCGGTGCGCCCGCGACGCAGGCAGAGGGCACGGGTACCGACTGGTCTGCGGTGGTGGGCGTGGCCGCCGCGATCGTGATCCTGCTGCTCGCATTCGGATCGGTGGTGACGATGGCCATCCCCGTGGTGGGGGCCCTCGTGGCCGTCGGCACGGCGCTCGCCATCCTGGCGGTCCTGCAGGCCGTGACGGACGTGAGCGACGTCGGGCGCACCCTCGCCGTGATGATCGGGCTCGGTGTCTCGGTGGACTACTCGCTGTTCGTCGTCACGCGTCACGCGCAACAGGTATCCGAGGGCATGGACGTGCGCGCGTCGATCGCACGCGCGACGGCGATGGCGGGCCGCGCGGTGGTGATCGCGGGCGGAACGGTCGCCATCGCCGTCCTCGGCCTGGCGGCCGCGGGCATCCCGTTCGTCACGCGGGTCGGGCAGAGCGCGGCGATCGCGGTGGTCGTCGCGGTGCTCGCGGCCATCACGCTGCTCCCGGCCGCGCTGGCCATCGCGGGGCGCGGCCTCGGGCGGTGGCGGCTTCCGTTCGTGTCGGGGCCGCGGCCGGTCGACCTCGATGCACCGCCGGACCAGATGCATGCGTGGGCCCGGTGGTCGCTCATGGTCACGCGCCGGCCGTGGCCGTTCCTGGTGGGCGGACTCGCCGTGCTGCTGCTCCTGGCCGTTCCGGTGCTGCGGATGGAGCTCGGCCAGGTTGATGCGGGCAGCGATCCGCCGGGATCGACCACGCGCGAGGCGTACCACCTCATATCGACGGGCTTCGGGCCGGGCTTCAACGGCCCGGTGCAGATCGTGCTCGAAGGGCCGGCGGCTGTGCAGAACGCGCCGGAGGTCGCCCAGCGCGCGCGCGACCTGGCCGGCGTGGTGGCCGCTCTGCCGCCCGTCAGGTCGCCGATCGCCGATGTGGCCCTCGTCACCGTCATCCCCGCGGCCGCGCCCGCCAGCCCGAGCACGACCGCCATGGTCGAGAGGCTCGCAGGCAGGTTGCGACCGGTCGCGGGGCCCGGGACGCGCGTCTACGCGACCGGCCTCACCGCGGTGGGCGTCGACCTGTCGGATCGCGTGTCGTCGCGCCTGCCGTGGTTCATCGGGGCGGTCGTCCTCCTGTCCTTCGTCCTCCTGATGATCGAGTTCCGTTCGCTCCTCGTGCCACTCCAGGCCGCCCTGATGAACCTGTTGTCGGTGGGGGCCGCGTTCGGCGTGGTCGTGGCCATCTTCCAATGGGGCATCCTGCGCGCCCAGATCGGCGTGCCCGAGGCCGTGGCGATCGAGGCCTGGGTCCCGATGATGATGTTCGCCATCCTCTTCGGGCTGTCGATGGACTACGAGGTCTTCCTGTTGTCGCGGGTGCGCGAGGCGTGGCAGCAGACGGCTGACCCGCACCGTTCGGTCGCGCTCGGGTTGGCATCAACGGCCCGGGTCATCACCGCGGCGGCCCTGATCATGGTGAGCGTCTTCCTGGCCTTCGTGCTCAACGACAACGTCGTGGTCAAGATGCTGGGCATCGGCCTGGCGACGGCCGTGTTCGTGGATGCGACCGTGATCCGCTTGATGCTCGTGCCCGCTCTCCTGAGCGTGTGCGGGAAGTGGAACTGGTGGCTGCCGGGTCGTCGGGGGCGCGACCGAAGCGGGGCGGGGAGACTGCCCGCATGACCACGGATGGCACGCCGCCCGCGGATCGCCCGGACCGGATCACGGTCATCTCCGGCGCGCGGCCCCACACCGAGTTCGGCCACGACGACGTGGACGCCGAGGCTGAGCTCGTGATGCTGCGCACCGCCGACCACAAGCACTGGGACGGCCTCCTCATGCGGCCACGCGCCGACGTCGCGGGCCGCGCAGGCACCCTCGCCATCATCGTCCACGGGTCGCTCGGCAACTACATGGGGGGCGTGCCCCGCCGCCTTGCGTTCGAGCTGGCCCATCAGGGATACCCGGCGATGTCCATCAACACGCGGATGGCCAACTTCGGCGTGGTCTATGGCGGTGGGCTGTTCGACAAGACGCCCCTCGACATGGCCGCCGCGCTCGACCTCGCGCGCGAGATCGGCTTCCAGCGCGTGGTGCTCGTGGGGTACAGCCTCGGGGCGAGCATCGTCACGCACTATCAGGCCCTGGAGCACCCGCCCGAGGTGGTCGGCCTGTGCACCCTCGCGCACCCGTGGAGCCTTCCCGAATCGATGCGGGCGCGCTGGACCCGGTTGCGTGCGCGCCCGTCCTACACGGAGGTCGCGCGGCAGGCCTTGCGCGCAGGGGTGGATCGCGACGGTGCGGACGATGTGATCGTGGTGCACCGTGGCGCCGGCCCGAGCGACGCACCCTTCGACGCAGAGGCATGGTCACTGCGATGCTGGTGGCAGTGCCGGGGGCCGGAGGCACGCAACCCGGTATCGGTCGACCGGATCCGTGACGTCGGGGTTCCCGTCGCCCTGATCCAGGCCGGCGACGACCCGGTGCTGCCGGGCGGGGACGGGGATGCACTCGCCGCGGCGGCCGCGGCGGCGGGCGTGGCCGTGCACCTCGAGCACGTGCCCGGCGCCGACCACACGTTCTGGGGCATGGTCCCCGAGGTCGCGGACCGGGCGGTCGCATGGATTGATGGTCTTCCGCAGGATGGCCCCGCGGCCGTGCCTGCGCACCGGGCCACCTCGGGCACCGTGCGGCTCGTGACGATCGCGGGTGATGATGGCTCGCGACACGACGCCGTGCTCGAGCACGATGACGCCGCCTCGGAGCAGCGCGCGCGGGATACCGGACGCCGCACGGCGATCGTCCACCTGCATGGCAACCAGGGGAACCTCAGCGTGGGGGCCCTGCGCTTCCTCCGCCGCCCCATCGCGAGCCTTGGCCTGCCGGTGCTGACCCTCGACACGCGCATCGGCAACGTGTCGCAGTTGTTCGGCACGGCGGTGCTGGAGGATGTGCTCGAGGATGTTCGCGCCGCAACGCGATGGCTCGCGGGCGAAGGCTATGA
>JAPOLI010000059.1 GCA_029977205.1 bacterium | reverse complement strand
CTCACCCTTGCGCTGACCGGTCCGTCGGGCGCGGTATCGCGCGGATCGGGAAGCGATCAGGGGAATGCGAACACGAAGGTCATTGCGGGGATGGCCGACGTGGCAGCCACGATCCCCAACACCAGCGCGTTTACATGGTCGTCGTCCGACAGCCGTGACTGGATCGCCTTTGAGGGGATCGTCCGCGCAGGCACCGCTGGGGCGATCGCCACGGCCCCGGGTGCCCCGCAGTCGGTCTCGGGTACGGCAGGGGATGGCAAGGTCACCGTCTCCTGGACGGCGCCGTCAGACGACGGCGGGGCGGCGATCACGGGCTACTCCGTGTCGGCATCACCCGGTGGCGCTACGTGCACCACGACCGGGGCGCTCACCTGCGATGTGACCGGGCTCACCAACGGAACTGCCTACACCTTCTCGGTGACGGCCACCAACGACGTCGACAACGGCGCGGCGGCCACGTCGGCACCGGTCACGCCGCAAGCGCCATCCCCATCCCCATCCCCATCCCCATCGCTGCCGGGCGCGCCGCGCAGCGTGCAGGGGCAGGCGGGCGATGGCAGCGCTGTCATCACGTGGCGGAAGCCAAAGGGCACAGACACCGGCATCACCGGGTACACCGCGACGGCGAGCCCGGGCGGCGCGTCGTGCACGTCCACCGCCTTCGAGTGCACCATCACGGGGCTGACCAACGGCACCGCGTACACCGCGACGGTGGTGGCGCGAAACGCCGCCGGGGACGGCCCCGCATCGATCGCGTCGGCGGCGTTCACCCCCGCGGCCGCGGCGTCGCCCACGACCGGACGCAAGAACGCGACCGACAACCGCCCCCGTCCGAAGGTGACCCTCTGCCACGCCACGAGCAGCGCGACCAACCCCTACGTGGTGATCACCGTCGATCCGAATTCAGTTATCACGAGGGGGCACGACCAGCACCAGGACGGCCGCGACATCATCCCGGCGTTCACCTACGAGGAGAACGGGCAGACGATCTCCTACCCGGGGAAGAACCTCGACGCGCGCGGCATCGCGCTCCTTGGCAGCGGGTGCACGGCCCTGGTCGACCGCTCGTCGGCCGCGGCGCTCTCGCAGGCCGCCACGCCTGCGCCCATGAAGACGCGCGTGACCCTCTGCCACGCGACCTCGAGCGCGACGAACCCCTACGTGCGCATCACCGTCGCCCCGGAGGCCGTCCTTACGCAGGGGCATGACCAGCACCAGGATGGACGCGACATCATCCCGCCGTTCTCCTATGAGCAGCGCGGCGCCACGGTGAGCTACCCCGGGAAGAACTGGGACTCCGATTCGCAGGCCATCTTCGACAACCGGTGCAGGCCCGTCGGTCCCGAGACCGGCCCGGCTTCGCTCTCGGCCGAGGTGAGCTTCTGCGCCGCTGTCGGCGGCGGGCAGTACGTGCGCACAACCCTGACGGTGGCGCAGGTGCTCGCGCGCGATCCGAACGCCGGGGACATCATCGCGCCGTTCTCGTACACCGAGAAGGGCGCGAAGAAGCAGTTCGCCGGCAGCAACTGGTCGAATGCGACGCGCAGGATCCTGAACGCGGGCTGCGTGGCGCCGGTGGTGCCGGTGGCCACCCAGCCGGTCGCCCCCGCGACGACGTGCATCGATGTGAATGACGACGGCTCGTTCACGGCCTACTTCGGCTATGCGAACCCCAACCCGGTGGCCGTGACGGCTCCGGTGGGTGCCGCCAATGCCGTCACCCTCAATGCCGGAGCGGCGGGCGCGGCCGGCGGCACTCAGCCCACCACCTTCCTGCCGGGCTCCATGGACGTGGCCCTCACGGTGACCGGAATCGGCTCTGAGGGGTCGGTGACCTGGACCGTCGCCGCACCGGGTGAGGCCCGCTCGGCCACCGCCACCGCAGCCTCGTCCCGGTGCCCGGCGCCGGCTGTCACGCCGGAGATCAGCGTGCGCGCGGAGTGCGTGGTGGACATGGGCAACGGCACCTACTCGGCGCTGTTCGGATACCAGAGCGACGAGACCACCACCATCACGGTTCCTATCGGCGCGCAGAACACCCTTACCCAGTCCTCGGGCGGCGCGATCGACCAGGTGCAGACCTCCGCATTCTCGCCCGGGCTGCACGCAGGCGCGTTCTCGGTGAGCGGCATCAGCGCGTCGCGCTCGGTGACCTGGCGCGTCATGACGGGGGCTACCCCGCGCACGGCGACCGCGAGCCTCACCTCGCTTCCGTCGTGCTATCCGCCGCCCGAGCCGCCGTCCGGGGGCCGGACCAGCGGGCCCGGCACCACAGGGGGCCTGACGCCCTATCAGGTGCCCAATCCGGGCCCCGGTGGAAACGTGACCTGCGAGCAGATCGGGTACGCGAAGTCGAGTGGCCGCATCAACTACTCCGACGCCGGCTTCACGCAGGCCTTCGCGAAGCAGGGCATCACGGTCGGCGTGAGTGGCGGCACCTACGTCACATGGTCGGCGGGCTTCCCCATCGGCGCCGTGATCGTGAAGGGCGGCCCCCGGGCCAACGTCTATGAGTATGTGCCGGGTCGCTACGGCGACCGGGACCTGGCCTCGCCGGTCAACTCCAGCGGCAAGCCCGCGGGGCTCAGCAACCTCACGATCTGCTGGAACCCGGGCGCGCCCGGACCCGACCCGAACCCCCCGACGCCTACTCCACAGACCACTCCCACCGGCACCCCGGTGGTGCCCGAGCCGATCGGCGTCACGGTGGCATGCGTGAAGAAGAACACCGATGGCACCTACGACGCGGTGTTCGGGTACACGAACCCCAACGCGCTGTCCGTGACCGTGGACGCGGGTGCCGCCAATTACGTTTCGCAGGCGCCGGGCGATCCCGGGAGCCAGTTGCGCGGCCAGCCCACCAGCTTCATGCCGGGCACCTCGTCTGCGGCATTCGTGGTGCCGGGGATCCCCAGCTCCACCAGCGTCACCTGGACGGTGGCCTACTACGGCACGCGGCAGGCAACTGCCGATGTGCTGTTCCCCACCGCGTGCACCCCGACGAGTCTCATCGACCCCACAGAGGTAAAGAAGGCCCCGGCGCCCACGCCGAGCGCCCCGATTGACCCGAAGACGCAGATCCTTGTCGCCCCGACGCCCACGCCGCCTGCGCCCTCCACGGCCAATCTGGGCGTGTTCGTGACCTGCGCGACGGTCGGCGGGCGCACCTACAGCGCCACGTTCGGCTTCACGAACCCCGCGGGGGCGTCCCTGTCGATCCCTGTCGGGCCGGACAACCGGATCGTCGGTGCGCGGTCGTACAACCAGGGCCAGCCGGGCGAGTTCACGGCGGGAACGGACCCGGCGGCGTTCACGGTGACCGGCATCCCGCGCGGCACCTCGCCGGAGTGGCAGGTCACGCTGCCGAGCGGTCGCGTGGTGACCGCGCTCGCCACTGACAGCGCTCCGCGGTGCGCGGCCACCTCGCGCCCCGCGGCTCCACAGGTGACCACGACGATCACCACCCCACGGCGGGTGCGGACCCGGTCGAAGGTCACCACCCGCGTGACGGTGAGCAACCCCGGCACGGCGCCGCTGTACAAGGTGATCGTGACGATTCCGACCCCTCGCAACACCTCACGGTTCACGAAGGTCATCCCGCCGGCCGGAGCCACCTGCACGCGCACCGCCACCCGGGCGGTGTGCACGTTCGCGTCGCTGCTGCCCGGTGCTGCGCCGCAGATCCGGCTGACCAGCATTGCGGGGACCCCGGGCACGCGCTTCCCGCTCTCACGCGCTGCAGGCACATCGGACGCCGGTGACGCGCTCGTCGCCGTCGACAGCACGCCGCTCACCGTCTACGCCGTCGGGCCCCAGCCGGTCACCGGCTGAGTCCCCGCCGGCGCGGTTACACTCCCGCGCCGTGTCCACCGCCACCGCCACCCGTCCGCGCGTGTTCAGCGGCATGCGCCCCACGGGGCAGCTGCACATCGGCCACTTCCTCGGTGCCCTCGGTAACTGGGTGCGACTGCAGGATGAGTATGAGTGCATCTACTCGGTCGTCGACCTCCACGCGCTCACCACCGGATACGAGGACGTCAGGGGCATTCATGAGGCCGGCCTCGAGATGGTGGCCGACTGGGTGGCCTGCGGCGTGGATCCCGCGCGCAGCATCATCTTCCGCCAGAGCGATGTGCCCCAGCACGCGGAGCTCGCGGTGCTGCTCGGCATGATCACCCCGTTGTCGTGGCTGGAGCGCGTGCCCACCTACAAGGGGCAGATCGACGAGCTCGGCGAGCACCTGCTCACCTACGGGTTCCTCGGGTACCCGCTGCTCCAGACCGCCGACATCATCCTCTACAAGGCCACGCGCGTCCCCGTGGGCCAGGACCAGCTGCCGCATCTCGAGCTCTCGCGGGAGGTCGTGCGGCGCTTCAACCACCTGTACGGGCCGGTGTTCCCTGAGCCGGAGGCGATCATCTCGGAGGCGCCGCTGCTGCTCGGCATGGACGGCCGCAAGATGAGCAAGAGCTATGGCAACGCGATCACGCTCGCCTCGTCGGACGAGGAGATCAATCGGCAGGTGATGAGCATGGTCACCGATCCGCAGCGCATCAAGAAGGACGACCCCGGCAACCCGGAGATCTGCAACGTGTTCGCCTGGCAGAAGCTGCTGGGCGCAAGCGAAGCGGAGATCTCCGAGATCTTCGAGGGCTGCACGACCGCCACGTTGGGCTGCGTCGCCGACAAGCGCAATCTGGCCGAGCGGGTGACGAACCTCATCCGGCCCATCCGCGAGAAGCGGGAGCGGCTGATGGACGACCCCGCGGCGCTCGAGGCGATCCTCGAGGAGGGCGCGGAGCGCGCCCGGGCCATCGCCGGGCCGGTGATGGCCGAGGCCACTGCGGCCATGGGCCTGTAGCGGCGCCCATGTGGATCCAGCGCGCCCTGCGGCTCGAGGCGCGCCCCAGGGGCGTGCACCTCATCACGCGCGATGTGCTGGACGCAGTGCCCGAGATGGCGGAGATGGGCACCGGCATGCTCAACGTGTTCATCCGCCATACCTCGGCATCGCTCGCGCTCAACGAGAACGCGAGCCCCGACGTGCGCCGTGACCTCGACGCCTGGCTGGATGATGCGGTGCGCGAGGACGCCGGGTACTGGACGCACGTGAGCGAGGGGCCGGACGATATGCCGGCGCACGTGAAGAGCATCATCGTGGGGCCATCGCTCGTGATCCCGGTTGCCGCGGGTCGTCCGGCCCTCGGCACCTGGCAGGGCATCTACCTGCTCGAGCACCGCGACCACGGCGGATCGCGCGAGATCGTGCTGACCGCATGGGGCGAACCGGCGTGAGCAGCCAGCCCACGCAGGTGCGCACCCGGCGGCATCCGCGCGTGTGGAAGCCGGTGTGGGTTCCCACCAAGGGCGTGCTGTCGGCCCTGTCGTACGGACCCCTGCGCATGAAGGTGATGGGGCGCGAGCACCTTCCGCTGAGCGGCCCCACGCTCATCGTGAGCAACCACGTGGCCTTCGTCGATCCGCTCCTGGTGGCCGTGGCGGCGCTTCCGCGCCCTGTCTGGACCATGGGGAAGGAGGAGCTCTTCACCGCGCGCGTGCTCGACGCGTGGCTCTCGCGCATCGGCGGCTTCCCTGTGCGGCGGCATTCGCCGGATGTGTGGGCGGTGCGAATGGGCCGCGACCTGCTGGCGCGCGGCGAGGCCCTGCTCATATTTCCCGAGGGGGGTGTCACCCGCACCGGGCACATGAGCCCGGGCTTCTCGGGCGCGGGCTACTTCGCCACGCGCCCCGATGTTCAGGTGATCCCGGCCGCCATCTGGGACTCCCAGCTCCTGAAGGGTCCGGTGAGGATCCGCTTCGGCGAGGCGATTCCGATGGACGACATCCGCGACTCACCGCGCGCCGGGCGCAACCGGCGCGCGGTGGAGCGCATCATGTGGCACCTGTCGGGGATGGTGCCGCTGGTGGGCGGTCCGTATCAGGATCCGCCCATGGGTGCTCCCCGGATACCCCTCGTCGGGAAGGCTGCGAAGGAAGCCCTTCGGCGCGAGGCCGCGCAGGCGGGGACGGCGGCCGGCCGGGCCACCGGGGAACCGGACGGGTCGGCCACGGGTGCGCCTGCGCCGGGAGAGGCCCCATGAGCACGGTAGCGTCACCGGCGCGCATCCGT
>JAPOLI010000058.1 GCA_029977205.1 bacterium | reverse complement strand
GGCTCCGCACGGGAGCGCGGGTGCGCATGGTGAGCATGCCGCCCTCATGCGCCCGGAAGATGCCGTTGGTCACCTCCAGCACCTCGATGCCGGTGATCCCGCGCAGCGTGCCGACAATCGCCTCGCAGTGCGCATCGTCGGTGCCGTGGATCACCACATCACGCGTGATGGTCTCGCGCGTGGAGCGCACGGTGTCCATGCCGCCCACCTCGCCACCGGCCATCGTGACGGCGGTCATGGCGCTGCTCAGTACGTCCGTGCCCACCGGGAACTCGGCGCGGACGATCACACTGGCGTTGGACGGCATTACGGGAACTCCGGGGACTGAAGGCAAAGGCCGCGGGAGACTAGCGGGGAACGCCCCACGTGGAGGGGGGTTCCGCGCCAGCGCGCGCGGTCCTGCCTACGCAGGCACCTTCGCGGTCACCAGCGCGCGCAGGTCGGCATGCTCCGTGCGCAGCTCATCGAGGCGCTGCTTGGCGAGGCCATCGCTGATCCGGGCGACCGCCTCGGATACCTGCCCACTCCGGCGGAGGTCGACGACGGCCTCGGCTTCGGTGAACCACTCCTTCGCCGCCTCGTCGAAGGGCTCGACGGCCTCGGCCAGGGCGGGCTCGCCCGTGACCAGGGTGCGCAGCCGACGGATGTTGCGCGGGTATGTGCTCTCGGCCCGTACGTACGGCACGAGGTACGTGCTGTCCCCCGTGAGCGCATAGCCGCGCATCCCCGTCTCGGCATTGAGCAGGTCGGCGAGGATCACCTCCGACGCCGTCGCGCGGTCGACGGCGGCCAGCTGGTCGTCCCGGTACGACGCCGTCGCGCTGACAAGGCCATAGATCGCGAGCACGGTGAGCACGCCGAGCACGACGCCGACCCCGATCACCGACCGCAGGAGCAGCCCCCGTAGCGACGGCGTGCCCTTGCCGGTGATTACCGACCACAGATCGCGGCGCCCGGGATCAGTCATGGCGGGGAGCCCCGCGGGGCTCAGGCGACGTCCGCGGGCGGGCCCTCGGCCACGAGCCGCTGGATCGCGGCGAACGTCTCCGGCGTGGTGATCACGACCAGCGTGTCATTCGCCCGAATCACCTCATCCGGGTGAGGCATCGCCATGGCGCCCTCACGGCGGATGATGGCGATGATGGTCCCGCCGGTGGTCGTGCGGATCCGGCACGTCGCGACGGTGCGGCCCACCAGTGGGCTGTCCTCGGGGATGTCGATCCACTCGATCGCCAGGTCGCTCAGCGCCACCTCGAGATGGTCGAGCAGCTCGGGGCGGTACACCACGCCGCCCAGGATCGACCCGAGCTCATGGGCCTCCTCATCGCTGAGCACGATCACCGCCTCGGCGTCCTCATCGGGGTCCGGCCGGTAATAGAGCTCGCGTCGCCCGTCGATGTGCACGACGGCGCACACATCCTCATCGCGGTGCGTGCGCATCGTGAACTTCTTCCCGACACCCGGCAGGCGGGTTTCCCGCACCTCGATCACGACACTTTCCTCCTGGATCCGAAGATCGCGCGTCCCACCGTACGGGACTCACGCATAAGTATCACCCCGATGGCCGCAGTGACCAGCACGAGCAGTCCTGCGAACGAAAGGATGCGTTCGCGGAATTCCGGGGATAGCGCCGTTCCAAGCGCCGCCAGCTGGGCGAGGATCAGCGTGAACTCCCCCCGTGCCACCAGGCTGGTGCCCACGGTGAACGACTGCCGCTTGCTGAATCCCGTCATCCGGCCCGCGATCCAGCCCGCAGCCAGCTTGCCCACGATGGCGACGATCACGCCCAGGACCAGCCAGTCCCAGACGTCTCCCAGCGCACCCAGGTTGATCTGGAGGCCGAACGTGAAGAAGAAGATGGCCGCGGCGAAGTCGCGAAGGCCGAACAGGTGGCGCTCGATGCGGTCACGTACCTCGGTCTCCGAGAGCAGGATGCCTGCGAGCAGGGCGCCCCCCGGTGCCGACAATCCGGCCTCCTCGGCCAGCGCAGCCGAGCCGATCACCAGCGCGAGCGCCGCGAGCACCAGGCGCTCGCGCTCGATCTTGGCGGCGACGCGATCGATGAACCGGGGCAGCTTGTGGCTGGCGTAGAGGAATGCGCCCACGAATGCGACCACCACGAGCACGCGCCAGGTGACGGCGGTCCCGCTCACGGCGGTGCCCACGGCGAGCCCGGACGCCACGCCGAGGAACAGGGCGATCGCGAGGTCCTCGAACACGAGGGTACCCAGCACCAGATCGGTCTCCTCGTCCGCAAGGCGCCGGAAGTCGAACAGAGCCCGGGTGATCACCCCGCTGCTCGAGATGTAGATCAGACCCGCCATGAGGATGGCCTCTGGGCCCGGCCCCAGCAGCAGGAAGCCAAGGCCGAGGCCAAGGCCGGCATTGATCACCAGATCAACGATGCCGCCGGTCATCACCAGCCGCCGCGCTTGCATGATTCGCTCGAGCGAGAACTCGAGTCCGAGGTAGAACAGCAGCAGGATCACCCCGATCTCCCCGAGCAGGAAGAGCGGGTCGTTCATCTCGATCCACCCCGGGAAGGGCTCGGATGGACCCAGAAGCACCCCCGCCACGATGAAGAGCGGAATGGCCGAGATGCTCAGGCGCACCCCCAGCACCGACATCACGGCCACCACCACGAGGATGATGGCGAGCTCCGGGATCAGTCCCATCAGGCCGCCAGGTCGCTGCCGACGAGCTCCGAGATGTGGCTCACGCCCTCCGCGCGCATGCGGTCCATCAGGCCGAGCGTGATGTCTCGGGCGATCAGCGGACCGCGGTAGACCAACCCGGTCCACACCTCCACGAGCGAGGCGCCCCCGGCGATGCGGTCCCAGGCGTCCCCGGCATCCATGATCCCGCCGACCCCGATGATGACCAGTTCCCCGCCAGCACGGCGGGCAGCCACCCGCACGGCCTCATTCGCCCGGGCGCGCAGGGGTGGGCCCGACAGGCCGCCCTGCTCGGACGCCACGGCCGAGTCGGGATCCGACAGTCCGTTCCGCGAGATCGTGGTGTTGGTGAGGACCACCCCCGCAAGGCCGAGCTCGCCCGCAAGATCGACCGCGTCCTCGATCTGCTCATCCGGCAGGTCGGGCGCGAGCTTCACGAGGAATGGCATCGGCACGCGTCCATCGCGACGCGCCATGGAGGCGTCTTCGTCGCGCAGCGCGCCGAGGATCGCCGTGAGGTGCTCCCGGTCCTGTAGCTCGCGCAGGCCGGGGGTGTTCGGAGACGAGACGTTGACCACCACGAAGTCGGCCACGCCTCTCAGCAACCGGAACGACGCCAGATGGTCCTCGGCAGCGCGCTCGAGGGGCGTTACCTTCGACTTGCCGATGTTCACGCCGATCGGCACGCCCGCGCCACCTCCGCGGCGGGCATCGGCGATGCGGCGTGCGGTCACCGCGGCCCCGTCGTTGTTGAACCCCATGCGGTTGACGATCGCCTCGTCATCGGGCACGCGGAACAGCCGCGGCTTCGGGTTGCCGGACTGCGGACGCGCCGTGACGGTGCCGATCTCGGCGAAGCCGAACCCAAGGCGCCCCCAGGCGCGCACGGCGCGCCCGTACTTGTCGTACCCCGCTGCGAGCCCCACGGGTGATGGGAACTCGAGCCCCATCAGACGCTGGCCCACCGTCCCGTCGCGCTTCGCGGTCCATGATGACGCCGCACCCAGGGCGGGGCCCCCGACCTGAAGGGCGCGCAACGCGGCCTCGTGCGCCCGTTCGGGATCCATGCGGAAGGCGACCCGGCGGAGCATGGCCATGCGGTCTGCACTCACGCCAGCGCCAACTGATCGCATTCGGCGGCGAGCGTGGTGTCTTTGCCGGTCAGGCCCCCCTCATCATGTGTGGTGAGGGCGATCCGCACCTGGTTCCAGCGGATGTCGATGTCCGGGTGGTGATTGGCGGCCTCGGCGGCATCGGCAACGCGGGTCACGAAGGCGATCGCCGGGAGGAAGCCCTCGGGGAACACGTAGTGCTTCACCAGCATGCCGTCCTCGACCCCCCACCCCGGCAGGAGCGCCAGCGCAGTGCTGATCTCATCCTCGCTGAGCAGGGCCATGACACAACCCTACCGACGAGACTTGGGGCAGTGGATGCCATGACCGCACATCTGGGCGAGCTGGGCCTCCGGGGCCGGCGCGCGCGCCGGGTGGCGCGGTACCTCGCCGGCCCCGGGCCGGGCCGTCCCGCGCCCCTTGCCGCGCTGCGCATGGCGATTGCCCTGGCTGCACCACTCGCCGTGGGCCTCGCGATCGGACGGCCGGATCTGGCGGTGTTGGCCGCGCTGGGCGCGGTGTTCACGTCCATCGTGGAGCCGGGAGGTGGCTACGGGCGCCACCTGAGGGTCTACGGGGTGATGGTCCTGCTGAACGCCCTCGTGGTGATGGTCGCACTCGCCTGCGCGGGCCAGGCACTCGCCGCGGGCATCGTCATGATGCTCCTGGGCATCGCGGCGGGCGTATCCACTGCCTGGGGAGCAATCCCCGCGAGCGTCGCGCCGGCGTGCCTCGTGCTGTTCATCGTGGGCCAGGCGCTTACCCCGTCGCCCGCATTCGGCTGGTCGGTGCTCGCCGTCACCATCGGAACAGCCTGGGTAGCGCTCATCGCGGTCATCCCGTGGCCGATCGCGCCGTATGCACCCGCCGAGCTCGCCACCGCGGACGCGTGGCGTGCAGTGGCCGACTACGCCAGTGCACCGGGCGACGCCCGCGTGCGGCAATCGGCGCTCACGGCCATCGACCAGGCCCGGGACACCATTGCCTCAGTGCGCAGCCGCCGACCGGGCTGGTCGTCGACGTCCGCGCGCCTGTGGGCCACCCTGGTGGCCGCCTCGCGCGTGGTATCGCTGATCGGGAGCCTCGATGATGAGCGTCGCCGCGAACCTGCCCGATCCGCCGTGCGCGCGGGCATGGACAACGTGCTCGCGCAGGTCGTGCTCGCCGCCCGCTCCATCGCGGTCGGCGCCGTCGATCACACCTATCTGAACCGGGCGAGCGACCTCGAGCAGGCCGTGATCCGGCTGCGCGACCTCACCCCTGACCCCGATGGCCTCACGGGTGACGCGCTGCACGCGGCGCTCGTCGATCGCGGGCGCGTGCGTACCGCCCTGCGCATCAACCGGCGCATCGGGGACGCGATCGACGCCCTCGGGCTGCCCGACCCACCCTCGGTCACGATCACGCGCCCCCGCCGGGCCGCGCACGGCACGTCCCTGCGCACCGCCCTCGACCCGCGCGGCACGGCGATGCGTCACGGGCTCCGGCTGGGGATCGCGACGGGCCTCGCGGTGGGCATCTTCACCGCGCTCAGCGGAACACCGGTGATCGGGATCACCCACGGCGAATGGGTGTCGATCGCGCTGGTTGGCGTGCTCCAGCCAACCCTCGGTGACTCCGTGCACATCGCCGCGCAACGCGCGCTCGGCACCGGCCTCGGGGCCGTGGTCGCCATCGTGCTGCTGATGATCGCCTACGGGAACCCGTGGGCCCTGGCGGCCACGATCGTCCTCATCGGAGCCGTGGCGGCGCTGCTGCAGCCCATCAACTACCTGTGGTTCATCACCCTCTTCACCCCGCTGTCCCTCCTCCTGGCGGCATTCGGTGCCGGGCTCGACGCCGCCATCGCGAGCGAGCGCGTGATCGCGACTGCCTTCGCATGCGTGGTCGGACTCGCCATCGCCGCTGTTGCGTGGCCCACGCGCAGGGGCGACCGGCTGCCCGAGGTGCTGGCGGACAGCCTCGACGCCGCCGCCGCCGACCTCAGCGGCGTGCTGGATGTCGCAGCGGGCACCCGGCTGCGCGACGCGATGACCGACGTGCATCACCGGTCAATGCGTGAGGCCGACGACACAGCGCGGGTGCTTCAGGCGCGCATGGGCGAGTCGCTCGACGCGTTCATGCACCCCGATGCGCTGTCCGCGCTCGAAGGGACGGCCATGCAGCTGGTGCGGGACATCGGGACGCTTGCCGGACGCATCCCGATCGACGGCGTGGCCATCCCCGATGCCGATGCCGTCCGCGACGCGCTCACCGGCGCGCTCCACCAGGTGGCGGGCGCTGTGCGCGCGGGGCAGGCCCCGCCCCGGGTCGACCACATCCACGAGTGCCTCGCCGGCGCCCACTCCGTCGTTGACGACGCCCGCGTGGCCGCCGACG
>JAPOLI010000057.1 GCA_029977205.1 bacterium | reverse complement strand
GGGGGTGTCATGGCGCAGCTCGGCCTCGCCGCGTCGTACGAGCTCCAGCGCGGCGAGGAGGGTCAGCGCCTCCTCCAGCCGGTCGCAGTCGGACACCATCTGGTCGAAGGAGACCTCACGGAGCCGGGCGATGGACTCACGGAGGCGTCCGAGAAGTTCGGGCAGCGGCCGGCGCTGCACGCCCATGTGGTCGAGCGAGGGCGCAGGCGGGGCCTCGACCATCCGCTCCATCGCCGCCCGCAGGCGGGCCGGGTCGTCGCGCACGGGCACCGGTGCGGCGGTGCCGGGGGGCACGCGGCGGTAGCGCGGCCCCTGTGCGGCCCGCAGGCGCTCTGCCAGCCACAGCGCGGCGCGCTGGAAGGGCGCATACGCCACCAGGCGGGCCTCCAGCGCCTCGCGCATCGCCAGCGCATCGAGATCGGGCTCGTCCTCCTCGTCGTCGCCCAGCATCCGCCGGCCCTTGAGGTCGGCGATCGCGGCCAGCAGCAGCACCAGCTGGCTCGCGGCGTCGATCTCCCACCGCTCGTCATGCGACGGCGTGACCGATTCCTCGATGAGGTCGGCCAAGGGCAGCTCGAGCATGTCGACCTCATCCCTGAGGAGCAGGGTGAGGAGCAGGTCAAAGGGCCCCTGGAAGAGGTCGATCGCAACCTCTTGCGTAAGGGCCGCGCTCGCGTCAAGTGCTGGCACCACGGCAAGGTTACCGGCGCCCCCGGCGACCCCTGTCCGCGTTTTCGCGGCGCCATGCGATGATGCCGCGCGATGGGCATCCGTACATCTGCGCGCATCGCGGGAATCCCGCGCTACGAGCCCGGCCTCACCATGGCCGAGGTCATGGATGCGTATGGCCTGGATGCCGTCGTGAAGCTCGCGTCCAACGAGAGCCCGTTTCCGCCGCTCCCCGAGGTGAAGGCGGTCATCGATGAGGGCCTTGATGCCCTCAACCGCTACCCGGACGGCGCCGCACGCGCACTGCGCGACGCCATCGCCGAGCGGCACGCGGTGGACCCGTCCCAGGTATCGGTGGGAAATGGCTCATGCGAGCTCATCGTGCACGCCGGCGTGGCGCTGCTCGACCCCGGCACCACAGTGATCCACGCGGACCCGTCCTTCGCCATGTATCCGCACCTCGCGGCCGAGGCCGGCGCCGAGGGGATCGCCGTGCCGCTCGCGCCCGATGGCGGGCACGATCTCGATGCCATGGCCGCGGCCGTGGACGAGCGCGCGCGCCTCGTGATCATCTGCAACCCCAACAACCCCACGGGCGTCTATCGCTCGGCGGATGAGATCGAGCGGTTCCTCGAGATCATCCCGGACGACCTCGCCGTGCTGGTGGACGAGGCCTACTACGACTTCGTGGGTCAGCCCGACCGTGGCCGCGTCTCGGTGATGGCCCGTACGCGTCCGAACCTGCTGGTCACCCGCACCTTCAGCAAGGCGTACGGCCTGTGCGGCTTGCGTGTGGGCTACGGAATCGGCTCCGAATCGTGGACCCGCGCGCTCGATGCCGTGCGCCAGCCGTTCAACACGAACCAGCTCGCCCAGGTCGCCGCTCTCGAGAGCCTCGGGCACCCGGCAGCCATCCAGGCGCGCGTGGACGAGGCGATCTCGGAGCGCGAGCGGGTGTCCTCGTCGCTCACGGAGATGGGGGTGCCCTTTACCCCGAGCCACGGCAACTTTATCCTCATGGAACCGCCGGACCCGGGCACCGACGCCCGCGTCCTGCATGAGGACCTCCTGAGGCGGGGGGTCATCGTGCGCGATGGCGCCGCGCTCGGGTGCCCCGGCACCCTGCGGGTGACCATCGGGGGGCCATCCGAGAACGACGCATTCCTGGCGGCGCTTAGCGCGGCGGCAGGCATTTCGGCGCCCGCCGCGTAGGGCACAGACAGGCACGTAGAACACCAACCACCGAGGAACGACCGCAGCCATGATGATCGTGATGAAGGAAGGGGCGAGCGACGGGCAGATCCAGTCCATCGTCGACCGCGTGACCGCCGCCGGGGCACAGGCCCACGTGTCGCGCGGGGAGTTCGTCACGGTCATCGGTGCGATTGGCGACGACCGCGAGATGATCGCCCAGCTCGACCTGGCCGGCCAGGACGGCGTGGAGCGCGTGGTGCCGATCCTGAAGCCCTACAAGCTCGTCTCGCGCGAGTTCCGCCACGGGGACCTCCCGGTGGTCGTGGACGGCATCAAGGTGGGGGGTGGCTCCTTCGGCCTCATCGCCGGCCCGTGCACCGTGGAGACCCGCGAGCAGACGCTCGAGACGGCGCGCGTGGTGAAGGCCGCCGGCGCCGCCATGCTGCGCGGTGGCGCGTACAAGCCGCGCACCTCGCCGTACACCTTCCAGGGGCTGGGCAAGCCCGCGCTGGAGATCCTCGCCGAGGCGCGAGAGGAGACCGGCCTGCCCATCGTCACCGAGCTCATGGACATCCGCCAGCTCGAGGACGTCCTCGAGGTCGCCGACGTCATCCAGCTCGGGGCCCGCAACATGCAGAACTTCGATCTGATGCGTGAGGTGGGCCGCACCGACAAGGCCGTGCTGCTCAAGCGCGGGCTCGCCAACACCATCGAGGAGTGGCTGCTCTCGGCCGAGTACATCGCCAAGGAGGGCAACGAGCGCATCATGCTGTGCGAGCGCGGCATCCGGACCTTCGAGACCGCCACGCGCTCCACCCTCGATCTCTCGGCCGTGCCGGTTGCGAAGAACCTGTCCGCGCTGCCGGTCATCGTCGACCCGTCGCACGCCATGGGGCGCCGCGACTTCATCCTGCCCATGGCGCGCGCGGCGGTGGCCGCGGGCGCGGACGGACTCATCGTCGAGGTGCACCCGTCGCCTGAGCACGCGCTGTGCGATGGCCCGCAGGCCCTGTATGCCGACTCCTTCAGCGCGTGGGTCGACGACATCCGTCGGGTGGTCGACCTCATGGGCCTCGTCATGGCGGGCGGCGAGCCCGTGCCGGCCGCGGTCTGATGTCCACGGCCGGGCTGGGCGGCCCGGTCGCCCTCATCGGAGTTGGCCTCATCGGCGGCTCGCTGGGCCTCGCCTTGCGGGCCGGTGCCGGGGTCCCCTCGGTGCGCGGGTTCGATCCCGCGGCCGGTGCGCTTGACGGTGCGCTTGGCCGGGGCGCCATCACCGATGCCGCGCCCGACATCGCCTCGGCCGTTGACGGTGCCGATGTGGTGGTCGTGTGCGCGCCGGTCGGTGACATCCCGGCGGTAGTGCGGGCCGTGCTGGCAGCAACAGATGAACGCACCGTGGTGACGGACGTCGGCTCGGCCAAGGGCGAGGTGCTCGCGGCGCTCACGCCCGCCGAGCGCGAGCGGTTCTGCGGCGGGCATCCCGTGGCGGGCGGGGAGCTCGCCGGCGTGGCCCACGCCCGCGACGACCTCTTCACCGGGGCCACATGGTTCCTCACGCCCACGGCTGAGACGCGGTCCGACCTCCTGCAGCGCGTGCACGGGATGGTCGCCTCGGTGGGTGCCGTACCCGTCGCCGTGGATCCGGGCGTGCACGACCAGCTCATGGCGCTCGTGTCGCATCTTCCGCACGTGATGGCGTCAGGCCTGATGCGCCAGGCGGCCGGCACGGCCCGGCAGGGGCGCGAGGCGCTTCGTTCGGCGGGGCCGTCGTTCCGCGACCTCACCCGGGTGGCGGGGGCCAACCCCACGCTCTGGGCGGACATCCTGCTGAGCAACCGCGGAGCAGTGCTGGAGGAGACCCGCCGCCTCCGGGGGGAGCTCAGCGATGTCGAGGGCGCACTCGAGCGCGAGGATCGGGAGTGGCTCGAGGGCTTCTTCGCCGCCGCCGCCGAGGGTCGTGCGCGCCTGCTCGACCAGGAGGAGGCCGTCGGCGGCGAGGTGGTGCGCGTCACAGTGGAGGTCCCGAACCGGCCGGGCGTGCTCAGCGAGATCGCCACGGTCCTGGGGCATGCGCATATCAACATCGAAGACCTGCATCTGAGCCCCGCCCGGGCGGATGAGCCGTCAGGGGTGCTCGAGCTCGACATCGCCGGTGACGACGCCGCGCGCCGCGCGGCGGCACTGATCACCGATCGCGGATTCCGCGTGGCCGACGGACCGCGCCCCGGGGGCGTGACGGCCTAACCTTCTACACGAGGTCGAACCGGACGCGGGAGGAGCGATGGGCATCTTCGGACTGGGCAACCCCTCGATGGTGACGGAGGAGGACGCCCTGCCCGGGCGCGCCGAGACCATCCGCGTGCCGGCCGCCCACGAGGTGCTGGGCAACCCGCTGCTGCCGCCATTCCCCGATGGCATGGAGCAGGTGGTCATCGGCATGGGGTGCTTCTGGGGCGCCGAGAGGATGTTCTGGCAGCTGCCGGGCGTGTGGACCACCGCGGTGGGCTACGCCGGCGGCTTCACCCGCAACCCGCTCTACGAAGAGGTCTGCACGGGCCGCACCGGGCACACCGAGGTGGTGCTCGCGGTGTTCGATCCCACGGTCACCTCATACGGCGAGATGCTGAAGACCTTCTGGGAGGGGCACGACCCCACGCAGGGATTCCGCCAGGGCAACGACGTGGGGAGCCAGTATCGCTCGGCCGTCTACACCATGGACGATCGCCAGCTGCAGATCGCCGAGGCCTCGCGCGCAATGTTCCAGGGCGCGCTCGATGCGGCAGGCGCCGGTGCGATCACCACTGAGATCGCCCCGGCCGGGCCCTTCTATTACGCCGAGGCCTACCACCAGCAGTACCTGGCCAAGAACCCCAACGGCTACTGCGGCCTCGGCGGCACCGGGGTCACCTGCCCGGTGGGCATCGCCGAAATGGCCTAGGCGCCCGTGGACCGGCTGGCGCCGCCGCGCCCGCTTAAGGCCGCCGATTTCGATGCGGCCCGGGCGGTCGCCGACGACTGGTTTGGGCACCCGGTGGGGCTCACGCTGCACCGGCTGTTCTTCGACCAACTCGGGCCGCATGGCGTGTGGATCGCGCGCGATGACGGCGCTCCAGCGGGGTTCCTGCTCGGCCTCGTGAGCGCCTCGGAGCCTGACCTCGCCTACGTGCATCTGCACGCGGTGGATCCGGTGCTGAGGGGGCAGGGGGTGGGGGCGGCTCTCTATCGCGAGTTCGGCTCGCGGGCGATGGAGCGCGGATGCACGCGCATGCGGGCCCTGGCGGCGCCGCATCGCGAGGGGTCCATCGCCTTCCACCGCGCGCTGGGATTCGATGGCCCCGTGGAATCGGGGTATCTGGGCCCGGGTGAGGACCGCATCGTGTTCGAGCGCGCGCTGCCCATGCCGTGAGCGTGCTCCCGCAACCGCAGGTGGGGTGGGAGACCGACTGGGTGCACGGGCACCTCGCCGGCCTCTTCGCCGGGCCCGGTGGTGCCTCGGCGCGCTTCAGGGGCGGGCAGTCGGCGGCCGATTCCGCGCTCGATGGCTTCGACGTGCGCGGCTACGCCTCGCGTCGCAACGATGTGTGGCCGCCGGGCAGCCGCGGCGCCTCGGGCCTGTCGCCGTGGATCCGCCACGGGCTCATCACCCTGCCGCGCGCCTGGAAGCACGTGGACGGCGGCCCGGCCCGCGACGTGGAGAAGTTCCGCGACGAGCTCATGTGGCAGGAGTACGCGCGCCACCTCTACGCACGCCTCGGCGGAGCTATCGGCCGGCCGTTGCGGGCATCGCAGGCGCCGGATCGCGGGTCGTCACCTGAACAGGTGCGTGACCGGGAGATGGCCTGCATAGACCTCGTAGTGGGCGAACTCGAGGACGACGGCTGGATGGTCAATCAGTCGCGTATGTGGATGGCGTCGCACTGGTCCGTGCGCCACGGTGCCGCATGGCAGCGTGGCGAACTCTGGATGCGCCGACGGCTGCTCGATGGCTCGCGCGCGGCGAACGCCCTCGGCTGGCAGTGGACCGCCGGCACGGCCACCGGCAAGCGCTACGGATTCGCGCGCGGACAGGTGGAGCGCCGCGCCCCCGGCGTGTGCGATTCGTGCGCACTGCGTCACGCGTGCCCGATCGAGCGCTGGCCGGCCGATGACGTGCCCGCGCGCCTCGACCCCGACCCACGACTGAGGTCGGACCCCGACCCCGGCGCCACGGCCGGGCCGTCGGCGCCGGATGTGCACGGCGAGCCCGAGGCCGTGTGGATCACCGCGGAGTCGCTGGGCGATGACGACCCGGCACTCGCTGCCCACCCGGAGCTGCCCGCGGTGTTCGTGTTCGATGAGGGCTACCTCGCACGGCTGATGCCGGCCCCGAAGCGATTGGTGTTCATCGCCGAGTGCCTGTCCGACCTGGCGACGCGTCGACCGGTGGAGGTGCACCGGGGCGATCCGGGTGAGGTGCTGGCGGGCCGCCGCGTGGCTGCCACGTTCACGCCCGTGCCGGGCTGGCGATCCCGTGCACGTGCGATCGCGCCGGTAACG
>JAPOLI010000056.1 GCA_029977205.1 bacterium | reverse complement strand
CACCACCGCCAGCACGAAAAACGCGGCGTAGCTTTTGCGAAAATCCGTCGCCGGCTCGCGGTCCTCGCCCGTCGCGTCCAAACCTCGGTACATGATATCCTGCCAGTTATCGCCCGTGCTGATCACGAACACCGCCACCACCGCCTGGCCGATGTTGTCGAAGTGCAGCGGCGCGTTGACGAACTCGCCGCCGAGCGCGGCGCACGACGCCGCGTCGCCGAGATCCTCGCACGCGTACGTCGCGTCCACGCACGCGCGAGCGCCCGCGTCGGCACGCCCTCGCCCGCGGGGAGGTCGGTGGCCACCACCGCCACAGGCGGGCCGTCCGCCTCCCACCCAGCACGGGAGAGGCGGCGCGCGCCATGCACCGTCCGCGGAACCAGCGCCACGACCGTGTCGGCCCGGGCCACCAGCGCCCGCACCAGCGAGGTGCCACCACGTCCGGCATCTACCACCCAACCCGGCCGCGCCGAGATGTGCTCAACGAGCGCCGCCACGGCGCCCGGCGCCCAGTCGATGACCGCCGCAGGGGAGCGGGCACCCGCCATCACGTCGATGCCGACGGGGTGCCGGTGGATGAGGTGATCCAGGTGCCGGGAGGTCATACCCTCACCCAGCGGGCGCAGGTCATCGAGCGCTCGCGCCGCGGGAATGCCCCAAAGCGTCGATGGCCCACCCCCGTCGGGGTCGAGATCGACGAGCAGCACGGATTCCCCCTCCCGGGCACCGGCGAGAGCGACGGCGCATGCAAAGGTGGTCGTACCGCACCCGCCGGCGACGCCTATGACAACCGTGCCGCTCATGGCTCCGCGACCGGACGCCCGACCACGCGGACCTCGCGCGCGAAGTCGAGTGCCCGTGTCACCTGAAGTGCCTGCTGCGTGCTGACCCTCACGAGGATCGCGTCACCTGCGCCCTCTCCCCGCCCCACGTCGTCCCGCATGACCGCGAGCACCTCGGCACCCGACACCACGACGTGCGTCCTGCCGGCCAGCCCCTCGCCATCCGAGGCGAGTACGTCCACGCGCGTGCCCGGCGCAGGAGCGCCAGCTACCGCGCCGAGGGCCCGGAGGGGAAGCGCAACCGCGCGCTCGCCCACCGCCAATGGAGCCGGGCCGAGCCCCGGTGCGCCGCCAAGCGCGGCATCCGTGATGGGCTCGCCCTGACCGATGGGAGCCACCGTGCGGCGGCCATTCGCCGCTGCAGGATCACGGAGCATGCCCGGCAGCACAGAGCCGTCGGGCACCGCTGCCAGCGCCAGCAGGCCCTGCGCCCCCGCGCCACCGAGGACTTCACCGGCGGGAATCGTGCGGGCGGCAACGAGGACGGAAGCGCCGCGATCCTCGCCGCGCCCGATGCCACTCGCTACGGCAAAGGCCCCACCCGCCAGAAGGGCCGCCACGAGAAACCACCAGCCGGGCCGGCGCAGTCGGATCACCCGCATCACGGGTCCGCCCGCTCCCCGCACGACGGACACGGAGCATGTCCGGCGCCCCCGGCGTCACACCACCGGCATGGACGCCATGCGCAGTCGCACCACCGCGCGAGCGCATCGGACCCGACCGCTGGAACCAGCAGGTCCTCCTCTCCCCACGGGCGGAGGGGAAGGTTTGCTGGCGACATCGAGGCCAACCCCACGGCCACCTGAGCCCTGCGCAGCACGTCACTGGCCTCCGCGTCGCGTGACCAGGCGGCGATGAGCGCAGCAGCCCACCCCGCCGCCGGAACCTCAGGGGGTAGCCAGAGAAGGTCGATGCCCATGACGATGCTGATGGCCGTGAGGGGTGCCGTTGCCGGATCGGCCCATGGCGGACGCGCGAGCACGAGATCGTGGGGCCCGGCATCGCCGAGCACGTCGACCACGGCCTCGGCATCCAGGCGCGAGGCCCGGCGTGCGACAGGCGGGGTGGCCCGCACCCCGGGGACCCCGATGAGGCCTGCAGCGTCCGCAACGTCGTGAGCAAGTACGAGGGTCACGATGGGCCCCTCAGGCATCGTCCGCGACGAGTCGGTAGCCGAGGCCCCACACGTTCACGACGTACCGCCGGCCACCCGACGCGACTGCGAGCTTCCGACGCAACCGCGACGCGTGGCTGTCGACGGTGCGCGTGCGCCCCATTGACTTGTAGCCCCAGACATCGCGCAGAAGTTCCTGCTTGCTCACCACCCTCCGCGGATCCCTGGCCAGGGCGGTGAGCAGGCCCAGCTCCTTGGCCGACAGCATCACCGGCTCCTCCGAGATGGTGCCCCGCCGCGCACGGCGGTCGATGACGATGTCGTCCACCCTCAGGAGGCCCGCCGACCACTCGCCGTCGGCCCGGCGCATGAGCGCCCGCAGGCGAGCAAGGATCTCGACATACGCAAACGGCGTGCCCACGACCTCATCCGCCCCGCGCTCAAGGGCACGCACCACCCGATGCGGCTCGCACGCGCCCGACATACCGAGTACCGGTATGGCGGCGTCCCACGGGTCCTCTGGGCCCCCCTCGCGTACGAGGCCCACAGTGTCGAGGCCACCCGATGACGGCATGTCGAGATCGATGATCACCGCCGACGGGCACGCCGTGCTGAGGAGCCCCTTCACCTCAGCCGGGTCCGCCGCCACCATCACCTCGAACCGATCCGCCTCGAGGTCCGCTGCAAGGCTGCCCGCCGCCGGCCGGGGGCCCACCAGCAGAACCGAGCGATGGGGTGCCTGCGTCGTCATATCGTCCTCCGATCATCAGGGGAGCCGTATGCCCCCCGGTGAACGGTCAACGCGTCGGATGCGCCGGCGCTCCCCCCGACTCGCGCGGGAAGTTCCCACCGTGCGGGAAAAGCGTGGAATCGCTCAACCACACCCGGTCACCCGGCGACAGCGCCAGGACACCAGTCGCCGCCTCGATGACGGCATGCGCACCACGACAGATTGCCCCGCGCCATGGCAGCGGATCGACCACACGCAGCACGGTCCCCTCCTGATCAACGAAGGCTGCCCCGATAGCAGCCCTCAGCCCCACCCCGTGCACCGCCACGCACGGCACGAGCACCAAGGCCTCATCGTTCCCGGGGTGAGGCGTGCCGAGCATGCCGACACCGCGCGGGAGCGCCGAGTCGGCCAGATACGCCCGGTCCGCGATGATCTTCCCGTGATCGGCGACAAGCGCTCCGCACGGGCGGGCGACGCGACTGATCCTGAAGGTGGCCACATGTCCATCGTTGACGGCGACGGCGCGCGGGTGGGCGCCAACCCGCGACCGATGACTCACACCTCCGTCACACCCCAGCCCCTACTCCGGCTGGCTGATGCTCCCCTGCAGGGCAGCCATGGCCCGGGCGAACAGCATTCCCATGGCGTCGGCGGCCTGGTCGGGCGTGTCCACGGGCTTGAGCGCGCCCATGCCGGCCGATGCCATCTGCACGGCCAACTGGATCACCTGAAAGCGATCCACCGGCTGGATGTGCCCGCCGCCCTCGGCCTGGATCTCCTCCATGGCCTCGCGCTGGGCGCGCATCATCTCCTTGAGACGCTCCTTGAACTCCTCCGAGGCGCCTTCGCCGAAAGCGAAGCCGAACGGGAACTCCTCATCACTCACAGCCTGATCTCCCTCAGCGGCGTGCGGCTGAACATGTGGATGGTGTCCACGAAGCGCACGGTACGCGATTGGAGGTCCATGACGATCGAGTGGGTTCTCGCGCCATCGCTGAAGTAGCGCACGCCCTTGAGCAGGTGGCCGTCGGTCACGCCCGTGGCCAGCACGTACATCGGCTGCGGGGCCAGGTCGCGGGCGGTGAGCACGCGCTCGGTGTCCTCAAGGCCGAACGCCTTCAGGCGCTCGCGCTGGGCGTCGTCCTTGGGCCACATGCGCGCCTGGATCTCACCGCCCAGGCACTCGAGGGCCGCCGCGGTGATCACGCCCTCGGTGCTGCCGCCGATGCCCATGTACACGTGGTCGCCGGTGCCGCGCACGGCGGCCGACATGCTCGCGGTGATGTCGCCGTCGGGGATCAGCTTGATGCGCGCGCCGAGCCCGCGGATCTCCTCGATCATCTCCTCGTGGCGGGGGCGGTCGAGCACCACCACCGACAGGTCGCGGACGCGGCGGTCGTAGCAGCGCGCGATGGTGTCGAGGGTGTCGGCGATGGGCGCGGCGATGTCCACGCGGCCCTTGGCGTTGGCGCCCACGCAGAGCTTCTGCATGTACATGTCGGGCGCCGCCATGACCCCGCCCGGCGCGCCGATGACGCACACGGCGATGGCGCCGGCGTCGCCGCGGGCCACCAGATCGGTGCCTTCGAGGGGGTCGACCGCGATCTCGCATGGCATGCCGCCGGTGCCCAGCACCTCTCCCACGTAGAGCTCGGGTGCCTCGTCCTTCTCGCCCTCGCCGATGATCACCTCACCCGTGATGGGCATTGCGCTGAACTCCGCGCGCATGGCGTCCACAGCAGCGCCGTCAGCAGCGTGGCGGTCGCCCTGCCCCACCCAGCGGGCCGATGCCAGGGCTGCCTGCTCGGTGACGCGCAGGAAGTCGGTGGCGGGCACGATCTCATGCCCCTCGAGCCCGGCGGGCACAGGTGCGGGAACGTCGTTTGTGGTCATGCGTCCTTTCGCGACAGCCGCGCGGCGTGGTCCTCGTTGAACTTGTCGATGCCCTGCGCGGTGAGCGGGTGGTGGAGCATCTGGTGGAACACCTTCGGGGGAATGGTGGCGATGTCAGACCCCATGCGCGCAGCCTCCATCACGTGCACGGGGGTGCGGATGCTGGCGGCCAGCACCTCGCAGTCGAAGTCGGATGCCGCGAAGGCCTCGACGATCTCGAGCAGGTGGCCAAGGCCGTCCTCGTTGATGTCGTCGTAGCGGCCGACGAACGGCGACACGAACGACGCCCCGGCCGATGCGGCGAGGATCGCCTGGTTGGCCGTGAAGCACAGGGTCATGTTCACGCGAATCCCATCGCGCGCCAGCGCCGATGTCGCGCTCAGGCCTTCGCGCGTGGTGGGCAGTTTGATGACGATGCGCGGGTCGATGGCCGCCAGGCGCTGGCCCTCGCTGATCATCGTGGGCACGTCATCGGCCACCACCTCTGCCGACACCGGGCCGTCCACGATCTCGCAGATGCGGCGGTAGATGTCATCCTCGTCGCCCTCCACCTGCGAGAGCAGGGTCGGGTTGGTGGTGGCGCCGCTCAGCACCCCCCACGATGCGATCTCCTCGATATCGGCGAGGTTCGCGGTGTCGATGTACAGCTTCACGGTGGGCCTCCGCAGGCGTGAACGCGTCCTGGCGAGGCTACCAGCCGGGTCACGCGCCCCTCTGGCGCCGGATCGCCCCGCGCACCCACATCCCCGATCCCGCCGTCACCAGCGCGCCCGTCACCAGGAGGAAGATCGCGATGGTGAGGCTGTCGGAGCCAGCGGGTTCGGCACCCGGCAGGTATGCCCCATCGGCGCCCGGCGCCCATCGCACGCGCATGCCGCTGTTCCACGACGGCGTGCGGAACACCGGATCGGGGCAGTCGCTCCGGCCCGATGACACGCAGGCGAGGTACTTCGCGCGGCTGGCCGCGTTGGCGGCCTCTACCTCGTCCGGGCTCACCGTCCATCGAAACTGTGTGCCGTCGGCCCGCAGCAGGACCCCCCGGGCCACCACCCTGCCGGCATCGTTGATGTTGCCGGTGGGGGTGGACGAGCAGTAGCGCTGGATGCCATATCGCGCGCACCCCGCGAACTGCCCCGTGGGGAAGAACAGCGCCCAGCGGGCATCGGGGCCCGAGAGGGCCTCGGCGGCGCGATCGCGGTTCACCAGCCACGCCGCGCCCCCGGCGATGAGCAGAAGGCCCAGGAGCACGCCGGCCACCGGCCAGAGCAGGCGCCTCATGCGCGCTCGGCGGCGTGCACGCCGGTGGTGATAGTGGGGGGGAGCCCGGGGATGGCCCGCATGGGACGTCACTCTGCCATATGCTCGCCCCCGTGCCGCTGCGCATCTCGCTCCCGATACTCGTGTTCGTCGCCGGGGCAGCCACCCTGGCCGCCGAGATCACGGGGGCCAGGTTGCTTGCCCCGTGGTTCGGCGCGAGCAACCTCGTGTGGGCCAACGTGATCGGCCTCACGCTGATCTACCTGTCGCTGGGCTACTGGCTGGGAGGCAAGGCAGCGGATCGCTACCCGAGCGCCCGCGTGCTCGGCGGGGTGGTGATCGTGGCAGCCGCCACAGTGGCGATCCTGCCGCTTGCGCTGACCCCGGTGTTCCAAGTGGCCCAAGGCGCATTCGCCGATCTGTCGGCCGGGGCCTTCGTGGCCTCGTTCGTGGGGACCATGCTGATGTTCCTTGTGCCAATCACCCTGCTCGGCACCGTGTCACCGTGGGCGATACGCCTGTCAGTGAAGGACGTCGAGACCGCCGGCTCGGTGGCCGGGCGGCTGTATGCGATATCCACCGTC
>JAPOLI010000055.1 GCA_029977205.1 bacterium | reverse complement strand
CCTGCTAGTCGAGATGCCCGCCGCTGCCCAGATCGGTGCGTTCGTTGGCGGCGCCGAGTCCGTCGCCACGTGGTGGGAGACCTGGCGTGACCTCGCTCCGGAGGTTGGGGGATCCGACCTCGTCGCCGCAGGCGTCGCGCCGGGGCCGGGAATCGGGCGCGCGCTGCGCGCGGTGCGCCGCGCCGTCCTCGACGGTATGGCCACCGGGCGCGCGGAGCAGATGGCCATCGCCCTGCGCGAGGCGGGACGGGACGGGTGAGCGGGCCAGCGCCCATCATCATCCGCACGGGCGTCCCGCGGGTGCGGGCGGCGTTCACCACCCGGGAAGGGGGGGCGAGTACCGCCCCCCGCGGCTCGCTGAACCTGGGTGCGGAAACGGGGGACGACCCCGGCCATGTACGTGCCAACCGGACCCGGCTCGCCGGTGCGCTGGGATTCGACCCGGCCCGCGCCGTGGCACTGCGCCAGGTCCATGGATCCGCCGTGTACCTGGCCGACCGACACGGGGGCCGGGACTCCTTCACCGGCGCCCTGGCCGGGGTGGCCGATGCGGATGCGGCCGCCACCGGGTATCCGGGCATCGCCCTCGCGGTGATGGGCGCCGACTGCCCCATGGTGCTCGCCTGGTCCGCAGACGGATCCCGGGTTGCGGCGGCGCATGCCGGATGGCGCGGGCTCGTCGCGGGAGTGCTGGAAGCAGCGATTGCGGCGATCGCCGAGGATCACGACGTCGGCGGCGTGTGGACGGCGGTGGGTCCCCATATTGGCCCGTGCTGCTACCCCGTCGGTGATGACGTGCGGGCCGTGCTCGCGGACCGCTTCGGCCCCGGCGTGCATCGCGGCGCCGCGGTGGACCTCGGCGCGTGCTGCGAGGTGGCCCTGACGGGGGCCGGTGTGCCGCGTGATCGCATTGCACACATCGGCGGGTGCACCGCGTGCGAGGAGGGCCTCTTCTTCTCGTATCGCCGCGACGGCGGAGAGACGGGCCGGCAGGCGGGCATCATCTGGATCGAGGAGAACGCATGATCGATGTGGCATTGCTGCGGGACGCCCTGGATGAGGCCCGCGCGCGGATGAACGATGCCTGCCGCGCATCCGGCAGGCCGCCGGGCTCCGCGGAGCTGGTGCTCGCGGGCAAGTACGTGTCCCCCGATGAGGGGCGGGCCCTGGTAGACGCCGGTGCGGGCGTGATCGGCGAGAACCGGGTGCAGGACCTGGTGGCCAAGCAGCAGGCCATCGGGGACGACGTCGTGTTCGACTTCATCGGCCACCTCCAGAGCCGGAAGGTCAGGGATGTCCTGCCGCGCGTGCGGCTGGTGCACTCAGTGGATCGCACCTCCCTGATCGACGAGATCGCCCGTCGCGCTGCGGGGCCGGTGCGCGTGCTCGTGCAGGTGAATATCGCGGGCGAGGAGAGCAAGGGCGGGTTCGCCCCCGATATGCTGGAGGCGGCTCTGGAGCGTGCCGCGGCTGCCGGAGTGGAGGTGGGCGGGCTCATGGCCCTGCCGCCGTTCACCCCTGACCCTGAGGCATCCCGCCCGTGGTTCGAGGCAGTCCGCCAACTGCGCGATGACCTCGCTCCCCGCTGGGTGGGCGCGCATGACCTGCGCGAGTTGTCGATGGGCACATCGCAGGATTTCGTCGTTGCCGTGGAGGCGGGCGCTACGATGGTGCGCGTCGGACGGGGGATAATCGACCGCACCCGGATGGAGCAGCCGTAGATGTCGATCACTGATTACTGGCAGAAGACGCTCGCGTACTTCGGCATGGCCGACGATGGCTATGACGACTACGACGACTACGACGACTACGACGACCATCACGACCGCGAGACCAACGCGCGCGTGCGGGACGAGGAGCAGCGCGAGGAGCGATCGTCACGCGACCGCGGCTCGCGCCGTCACTCGTCGCGATCCGATGATTTCGACGACATCTACTCCGACCCGGGGATCCCGTCGCCGTCGCGGAACCTGCGGTCGGTGACGCCGTCGTCCGGTCGCTCCGCACGGGGATCCGAGGTGACGCTCGTCGTGCCGAGGAGCTTCAACGACGCCCAGCAGATCGCGGACAAGTTCAAGGGCTCGGTCCCAGTGATCCTGAACCTGCAGTCCGCCGACACCGATCTGTCGAAGCGCCTCATCGACTTTGCCAGCGGCCTCACCTACGCCCTCGACGGGGGCATGTCCCGCATCGCCGACAAGGTGTTCCTGCTCACGCCCAGGAACGTCGAGGTGTCGGCTGAGGAGAGGGCACGCCTGCTCGAGAAGGGCTTCTTCAACCAGTACTGATGCCGTGAGTCACCCTGCCCCCGCCATCGGCGTCGTGGGCGTGGGCGCGATGGGTGGCGCAATGGCCGCCGGGCTCGCGCGGCACGCGCGCGTGATCGTGGAAGACCAGGCGCCCGGCCGCGCCGACGAGGTTGCCGCCGCGCATGGCGTGGAGGCGGGCGACGCAGCGTCGTGCGACGTCGTGGTGCTCGCGGTGAAGCCGCAGGACCTCGCGGACGTGCTGGGGCAGGTCGTCCCGCGCCTGCGCGCGGGTGCGCTGGTGGCATCGGTGGCCGCCGGGTGGCCCATCGCACGCCTGCGGGCGGCGGCGCCCGGCCACCCGGTGGTGCGTCTCATGCCGAATCTGGCCGTCGCCACGGGGCACGGCGTCGTGGCCGTGGCCACGGATGGCCTGGATGCCGACGCGGAGGCCCGGCTCGGGCGCCTGCTGGCGCCCCTCGGCGCGGTCGTCCCGATGGACGAGGCCCTTTTCCCGGTGGCCACGGCCATCGCGGGGAGCGGTCCGGGGTTCATCGCCTACGTCGCTGCCGCGCTCGAGCGAGGCGGCGTCGCCGGCGGGCTGGGAACCGGTGAGGCCCGCGCCATCGTGCAGGGCGTGCTGGCGGGGACCGCCGCGCTGCTCGAGGGCGGCGGGGACCCGACCCGGCTGCAGGGGCGCGTGACGTCGCCCGGCGGCACGACCGCCGCCGGCGTGGCAGTGCTGGAGGATGGCGGGGTGGGGTCCGCGCTGGCGGCGGCCGTCGCCGCTGCCGCGGAACGCGCGGCCGAGCTGTAGGGCCGGCATGGATGTACTGATCGACTACGTGAACGCGTTGTTCACGATCTTCCTCGTGATTCTGCTCATCCGGATCCTGCTGTCGTGGCTTCCGTCCGCACCCGTCGGTCGCGTGACCGGCGCCCTGTACCGCTTCTTCCACGAGAGCACTGACTGGTACCTCCGTCCATTCCGCCGCGTGATTCCCCCGGTCGGGATGTTCGACCTGTCCCCGATCGTCGCGTTGATCGTGCTGTACGTGGCCAATGCGGTGGCCGTGCGCGTGCTGGAGGCGTTCTGACCGGCACTCGGCATGTCCCGGAGTGGATCTCGCGACGCCCGGGTGGGGTGCTCGTGCAGGTCAAGGCCGTGCCGCGCTCACGGCGCACGGCCGCGGTTGGCGTCCAGGAGGGTGCGGTGCGCATCCAGATCGCGGCGGCTCCCCACAAGGGCCAGTCCAACGCGGCCCTGTGCGCCTACCTCGCGGATGTGGCCGGGGTGAGGACCTCTGCCGTGCGGTTGCGCCGGGGCTCATCGGGGGCCCGGAAGCTGATCGAGATCGATGGTGATGCCCCATCCATCGAGGCGCGCATGGCGGAACTGGCCGCGGACATCGCATGAGCGGCCCCGGACGATCCCCGCGTGAGGCACTGCCCGACGTGATCGCCGTGCGGCGGCGCCGCGAGGCCCTTCGCCGCTACCGCCTGATGGGCCTCATCGCCCTGGCGGTGGTGGCCGTGGATCAGGTGGTCAAGGTGATCATCCGGGGCACGATCACGCCGGGCGAGGTCATCGGCGTCGGCCCCGGCATCGACCTCGTGCACACCATCAACACGGGGATCGCGTTCAGCCTGTTCTCCGGCAGCACGGGTGTCATCGCCGTGGTCACCCTGATCGCGATCGCCGCGATCGCTGTCGTGCTGGTGGCATACGCCGGGCAGCACCGTCTTGTTCCCGTGGGTGGCGGCCTGCTGCTGGGCGGCAGCATCGGCAACCTCATCGACCGCCTCAGCCGTGAGGGCGTGACCGACTACATCGCTCTGGGGCCGTGGCCGCCCTTCAATGTGGCCGACATAGCGATCACGACCGGCGCGGTCCTGCTCGTCCTGTCGATCATCCTCGCGGCCGGGGATGACTGAGGGCCGGGTCGTCCGCTTCACGGTTGCCGCTGGGGAGCGGGCGCGGCGGCTGGATGCCGTGCTGGCAGCGCACGAGTCGATGGAGAGCCGTGCCGAGGCCCAGCGGCTGATCGAGGCGGGCTGGGTCACGGTCAACGGCCAGAAACGGGCGAAGCGCCACCCCGTATCGCCCGGCGACCTGGTGGAGGCACGCCTGCCGGCGGAGTCCACGGGCCCCGCGCTGCGCCCGGAGGACCTCGGGGTGCCGGTTGTGCACGCGGATGACTACCTGCTGGTGGTGGACAAGCCCGCGGGCATGGTCACCCACCCGTCGCGAGGCCACTCCACCGGCACGCTCGTCCACGGCCTGCTGTCCGGCGGCATCGCCGGGGGGGAGGACCCGCAGCGGCCCGGCATCGTGCACCGGCTCGACCGCGACACATCGGGCCTCATGCTCGTCGCCCGCGGCGAGAAGGCGCATCGCCGCCTCGGCCGGATGATGCGCGACCGTCAGGTGGAGCGCCGCTACCTCGCGCTCACGCATGGCCCGTTTCCTCCCGCGCTCACCGTGGATCGTCCGCTGGGCCGGGATCCCCGCCGGCGCACGCGGCAGGCGGTGAGGGCCACCGGCGGGCGCGAGGCCGTCACGCACTTCCGCCTGCTGGAGCAATTGGGACCGGTGGCACTGGTGGAGGCGCGCCTGGAAACCGGGCGAACGCACCAGGTGCGTGTGCACCTGGAGAGCGCGGGCCATCCCGTGGTGGGGGACCCGGTGTACGGCATGGGGCGCGACCCCCGTGGGCTGTCGCGCCAGTTCCTTCATGCGTACCAACTGGCCTTCCGGCACCCGATGACGGGTGAGGACCTGCGATTCGAGAGCCCGCTCCAGGCGGATCTCGCCGCTGCCCTGGCTGACGCCCGCGCTGAGGCGGGCGCGTCAGGCTAGAATCCGACGATGGGCCCACAAGGGTCCCACCCACGTACCCGACCCCGGGCGCGCGGATCCGGGGGGTGGTGGCCGGTGCGTCCGGCTCCCCCCGAAGGCGCCCGGGCTGCAATGCCAACCAGAACAAGGAGACGTGACGCGTGTCCGTCGTCACCATGAAGCAGCTCCTGGAGTCCGGAGTCCACTTCGGTCACCAGACCCGCCGGTGGAACCCGAAGATGAAGCGTTTCATCTTCGGCGAGCGCGGCGGCATATACATCATCGACCTGCAGCAGACGCTCGACCTGCTGGAGAAGGCCCACCACTTCTCACGGAACGTCGCCGAGCGCGGCGGCAGCGTGATGTTCGTGGGCACGAAGAAGCAGTGCCAGGATTCCGTCCGTGAGCAGGCGATCCGGGCGGGCATGCCCTATGTATCGCACCGCTGGCTCGGCGGACTGCTGACGAACTGGTCCACTATCAGCCAGCGCATCCGCCGGCTGCACGAGCTGCGCGCCCAGAAGACGGGTGGCCAGTTGGAGCTGCTGCCCACGCGGGAGCGCCTCGCCGCCGAGGCCGAGCTCATCAAGCTGGAGGCCAACCTGGGCGGCGTGGCCGAGATGCAGCGCCGCCCCGATGCTGTGGTGATCGTCGACCTGAATAAGGAGGCCATCGGGGTGCGCGAGGCCAATCGCCTCGGCATCCCGGTGATCGGCCTGGTCGACACCAACTGCGACCCGGACGAGGCGAACTACGTCATCCCCGGCAACGACGACGCCATCCGCTCGTGCTCGCTGGTGCTGTCGGTGATAGCCGACGGCATCCGCGAGGGCAAGGGCCTCGACCCGCAAGGCGGGTACGAGGAAGCGCGTGCCGCTGCCGCGGCCGCGCAGGCCGCCGGTGACCCGGATGCGGCCCGTGCGGCCCGTGCCGCCGATCGCGCGCCTGCTGCTGCCGCGGACGAGGTTGCCGCCGTCGAGCAGGCCGACGCCGCCGTGGCGATGGCCGCTGGCGAGGTGGTGCAGGAGGCCGAGGCCAGCCTGGCTGCCGAGGCCGCCCTCGATGAGGCCGCCGCCGAACTGGCCACCGACGCCGTCGCCGACGAGGCTACGGCTGCCGAGGCCGCCCCGACCCAGGAGGATTCCGCGTGAGCACCGCACAGATCCCCGCCGCGCTGGTGAAGGAACTTCGGGAGAAGACCGGCGCCGGGATGATGGACTGCAAGAGGGCGCTGTCGGAGACCGGCGGCGACCTGGAGGAGGCCACAACCCTGCTGCGCAAGCAGGGGCTCGCCGCCGCCGCCAAGCGCTCCGGCCGTGATGCCAACGAAGGAACCATTTCCAGCTACATCCACCAGGGTGGACAACTCGGCGTGATCGTCGAGGTCAACTGCGAGACGGACTTCGTGGCCCGCACGGATCGGTTCCAGGAGTTC
>JAPOLI010000054.1 GCA_029977205.1 bacterium | reverse complement strand
ATCACGCCACGAGGAGGAGTTGCTCATCATGCACGGGCTCGAGATGGAGTCGGCGCTGCGCGTGGAACGCGACGACTTCGACTACGAGTTCGACTTCCGCGAGGTGTACCGCCCGATGGGCGACGGCCGCACCTTGAGCAGGCAGGTGGACGTCTGACCCCTCGCCCGGCCCCGCGCCGACTGCGTCACCCGGGCCCACACGCGTGCGTAGGTGCCTGGCGTCCCGGTGCCAGCGGCGAGGGCGGGCCGGATTTCCTACGTTCCGAGGCGCTCCATCGAGACGAGAAAGCACCCAGGGAGGCCGCACATGGCTGATGACGAGACCACGTTCATCTTCGTTGCCGTCTACGGCGACGAAGCCGACGCCCAAGCCGACTACGACGTGGTGAAGGAGCTCTACGCCGCCAGCGCGATCGGCAACTTCGACGCCGCCGTCATCCGCAAGGACGACAAGGGCAAGGTTCATGTCAACAAGGACGAGACGGCCACGCGCAAGGGCGCATGGGGCGGTGCCGCAGTCGGCGCCGTGGTGGGGATCCTGTTCCCGCCGTCGCTCCTTGCGAGCGCCGGGGTGGGGGCCCTGGCCGGCGGGCTCGGCGGTCACTTCCTCAAGGGGATGTCGCGCAAGGACGTCAAGGAGCTCGGCGAGTTCCTCGACCAGGGCGAGGTCGCCCTCCTGGTGGTGGGCGACTGGCAGCTCGACAAGGCCATCGACAAGGCCTTCTCGCGCGCCATCAAGAAGATGGACCGCGAGGTGAAGAGCCTCCAGCGCCAGGCGCTGGAGGAGGACTACGCCGCCATGATGTCGGGCGGCCACGCCGACTGACGACGGGCTCCTGTCACCCCGGTCGCCGCGGTGGCCGGGGTGACGGCACCGTTGCCGTCCGGCTAGGTGGTGGGCAGGCCGGCCTCCTGCCAGGCCACGATGCCGCCCTCCACCGATACCGCGTCATAGCCCGCGGCCCGGAGTATTGCCGCCCCCTCCTGCGAACGGTTGCCCGAGTTGCACAGCACCAGCACGCGCTGGCCGGTGGGCACCTCACCCGCGCGCTGCTCGAGCTGGCCGAGCGGAATGTTAAGGGTGCCTGGCACCGCGACCGTGGCAATCTCGTCGGGCTCGCGCACGTCCACCATCACCGCGCCCTCATCCGCGAGCGCGGAGCTGGCCTGCTGCACGCTGACCGCCTCGACAGCCGCCTGCGCGGTGGTCTCGCTCGAGGCCGCGGAGGATGCACCGTCGCCGCTGCCGCATGCCGCGATCCCGAGGGGCGCGACGGCGAGCAGGGCGATCACAACAGATGTGCGGATGCGTGCGGTATTCATGGCTCCTCGCATGTGGCTAGCGCGGTGGTGGCCCGCCCTGGCCGCCGCCTCCGCCCGGCAGCGCGCCGGCCTGTGAGGAGTCGGTGACAGGCGCTGCCCGGAAGCACCCCAGCGTGTAGGGGTACTCGTAGTTGCCGACGTAGTGGTAGGTGCGCGTGGCCTTGCCCTTGATGGTGAGGGTGCTCGTGGTGCCATGGCAGGCGTCGAGGTCACTGTTCTTGTACAGCTTTCCGCCCGTGCCGCGCGGTCCGGTGATGGGGTAGCCGTCGAGCGCCCATCCGATGATGCCGCTCGGCGCCGTGGTGCTTCCGGCCTTCGACACGCAGAGCGACGGCCAGTGGTAGTGGTAGAGGGTGCCCGCGGGGTGGCCCTGGCAGAGATCAAGCACCTCGTGCGCCACGGCGTCCTCGCCGCGCGCATCAAGCGCGTTGAACAGCGCCGCGCCGTTGGACAGATAGCCAATCACGCCCGCAGGCAGGCATCGCGGCTTCGACAGGCGCGTGGGGGTCTTCGGCATGCCCACCACGACCGTGCGCGAGCCCACCGAGCCGGGGTTCTGGTCGTAGGTGTATGCCGTGCTGTTGGTGGCGATGGGGAAGACGCCTGTGGGCGTCTTCCGCGGCTGCCCGTTGGCCGTGATGACCCGGCGCCCGCCTGAGGTGGTGTAGACCCGCACCCGGGCATTCGACCAGTACACCTTGCCCTGCACGGTGGGCTTGCTCGAGAACGTGAACTTCCCGTTCCTGAGCCACGGCGTGGAGGTCGACCCGGGCGCATTGGCATCTCCGGCCTGGCACGCATACACCGAGTTGCGGGCCGCACCGGAGAGCGACACCTTCGTGCCCTCGGTGATGGTCATGGTGGCCGCGTCGATCGATCTGCCCCCGGTGGCGCCGTGCTCACCGCGCACCTCGGCCGTCCCGTTCGCGACCGCCCCGATGGTTGCCGGGTCGTAGGTGTGGGCCTGGGCACCTCCCGCCAGGGCGGCGACCGCGAGGAGCCCGATGGTCGCGCTGATGATTCGGCGGTGTGGTGGCACGGGGCCTCCGATCGGTCAGATAGTGGCGCCACGGTGCCGCCACGGCGCCAGCGGAACACCGGTGCACCCTACACCGGCTACGGATCACCAAAAACGGATTGCCGCTGCAGGTGGGGGCCGCTCCATGGCCCGTGTGCCCGGCGCGGGACGGCACGCTGATCCCCGCGCGCGATGCGCGCGGGGATCAGGCCGTTGATGCAGGCGCTCTACGCCCGGCGGAAGGAGATCTTCTGCGCGGCGTTGTCCCCGTACTCGGAGCGGGCCTGGATGTCCACCTGCAGGGTCTCGCCCGAGTTCCACGCCGTGGTGCCGAGGCACGCGGTGAGGTCGATCGTGAACGTGAGCGTGTTGGCCGGGTTCGCGGCGCGGTCGGCCTCGGAGTCCTGCAGGCCGTCACCTGCGGCCGAGAGCGACGGATCGCTCGTGCTGTAGGCCGACATCGCGCAGCGACCGGGGCCCGAAGTGGGCGATCCGGGCGACGCCGACGGGCCGTTCGGCACATCCGCGCTGTAGTTCAGCCGGCCGATGTCCATCCAGGCGGCCTCGCCGGTGGCGGGGATACCCGCGCGCTGCGGCCGCCAGTAGGTCATCGTGAGGCTCACCGGGCCCGTGGCCGGCACGGTGATGGGGTTGCCGGGCGTGCCGACGGTCGCCGGGTAGGCCACCGTGGCCGCCGCGCCGCCGTTCACCGAGTACGACTGCAGCGCCGGCGTCGTGCCGAACACGAAGTTGAGCATGCCGCCGATGCGGCTGCCGTCGGGCATGACCTCGGTGAGCACATCACCCGAGCGGATCTGGCTGCTGGTGGCGCCGGTCTGCAACTGGAAGTCACCCGTGGGGCCGACGCTCAGCACGCCGTAGCCCGGTGACGACGGCCACGGCGCGCCGCCCGCGGACCCCGTGCCGCCGTAGGTGCAGTAGGTGAGGCCCCCGCAGTCGAGCAGGGCGCCCGTGCCGGCCACCGGGATGGCCAGCCCCTGGTGCTGCTGCATCGTGGAGTCGATCAGCGCCTGGGTGAGCCCGCCCTGGTTGTAATTGAGCGACTGGCTCATGTCGAGCTTGTAGTTGGAGAACAGGCGGATGTCCGTGGTGGCAGCCGCACCGCTGGCGGGGCCCGTGGCGGGGCCGGTCGCCGGGCCGACGGGCGATCCGGGCGTCGCCGGTCCCACCGGGGTCGGGGAACCCGCCGGCGTGGAGGGCGGGGGAAGCTGGTTGGAGCTCTTCGCGGCGCCGCCACGCTGGTCGAAGTTGTCGAGGATCATGTTGCCGTTGTCATCGACATCGAAGACCCCGGGCAGGCCGTCCTTGTCGTAGTCGAGGCCCGGCCTGTTCCTGCCGCTGGGCTTCGACTTGACGAGACCCAGCTTGCGCGCGCCGATGGGGTTGCCCTTCTTCGCGCGGGCCTTGTACGACGACACCGTCCTCGAGGTGCTGACCGTGCTGGTGGGCTTCGCGACCCCGCTGCGCACCCTGAGGGTGCCGAGCGCGGTGCCCGCCCTCACGCCCATCACGGCCCAGCGCCCGTTGGAGAGCGTGCCCATCACCACCGGGGCGCGGTACTTGCCCTTCGTGCTCAGCAGGTGGAGGGTCATCACCGGGCATGTGGCCTTGAGGCTCACGCGCCGCCCGTTGGCCACTGTCACCTTGCCGTTGGGGCACACCGCGGCCATGCGGTAGCCACGGGGCACCGAGGCGGTGATCGCCGCGTAGCGCTTGACCTTCTTGGTCTTCGCCATCGAATCCGCGGCTGTCGCGGACGAGGCGGTCAGTGCGAGCGCCAGAGGGGCGCAGGCGGCGAGTGCAGTCATCGCAAGAGTGGAACGGCGGATCATCGGGGCTTCCTCCGGGCGGAAGTCAGGATTGCGCGAACTCGTATGGGGACCGTATCAACCCCGCATAACCTTACTTTTGAAGGCCGTTGAGGCAGTCCCCAAACAGGGCGGTGCCCGCATGGCCACAGGGCCCCGTCCCCGGTCCGGCGACTGTGTTGCGACTCCCCTGCGCAGGCGCGCCCGGGGTGCGACTACCCGTGCGGGGCGGGCCCCCGCCTGCCGACGGGCGTGATGTCCACCACATCCGGATCGCCGTCCGCCCGGCTCATCAGCGGGGGTGTGTCGAGCCGGCGGTCCATCTCATCGGGCGTCAGGCGACCAGGGGTGACCAGGCGCTCGACCAGTCGCTGCCATGTGGGGGCTGCAACGCGGTGGTCGGTGCACAGCGCGATGCGGTAGGGGTCGCGTCCCGCGGCGGTGCAGAGCAGCCGTGGATCGGGACGGATTCCCACCCGGATGAGGTCGAGCCTGTCCGCATCCCAGCACACCCCGATCAGGGGGTCGTCGGTCACCTGCCCGCGGTCGTGCAGGCGCATCGCCTGGGCCAGTCCGGCGAGTTCGGCAGGGGAGACACCCAGAGCGTCATGGCCAAGCCTCATGGCCAGATCAGCGGCGCGCGGGCCATGCCCGGGATCATGCCCGTCGTTCTCGCGGCGGCAGTCGTGCAGGATCGCGAACAGCACCGCCACCTGGCGGCTCACGCCCTCCGCCTCCGCGAGGTCGAGGCCATTCTCCGCAACGCGGCGCCAGTGCTCATCGCCGTGGATGCCGCACCTCTGGCCCGCCGCGGCCAGGGCGACCGCGACGGCGCCCTGGCCAGGCGTGCCCACTAGCGCCGGCGTGTCGGGCGCGCGATGCGGCTGGCCCGTCCGGGCGTGGCGGTGCCCCCCGGCCCGTCGGTTCCGAACGCCGTCAGCTGGATGAGCTCGTCGTCGAGCGCGAGCCCCGAGCCCACCACCGCGTCCCCGGCGAGTCGCAGGTCGGTGCCCAGGCCAGCGGCCGGCCCGTCCGTCCGGCGGGCCGCGCCCACCTGATCGAGGAAGCGGGTGGTCACCTCGTGCGCGGTCTCCGGCTGGTCCAGCGCGGGAAGCGCATCGACCAGGTATCCGGTGAGCAGGGCGCCGTGCAGCTGGGCGAAGGCATCGGGGCGCGACACCGCATCTGCGCACACTGCGCGCCCCCCGGCCGCGACCACCATTCCGCACTGGCCGGGCTGCAGCGGGAACGCCCGCGCCAGTTCGGTCAGGCGGGGGCGCTCGTGCTCGATCAGGTCACCGTGCTTCGACGTGCTCGAGCGGAAGCCGTGCTCGCTCTCCGCGAGCGCCACGGCGTCCCACACCGCCGACTGTGCGACCCCGCGCTCAAGCGGAGCCTCTGCCAGGTGGAGCGCCTTGGCGCGGCGCACCCGGGGCGTCGGCGTGCGATCGGCCGAGCGAAACGCGTCGCTCTCGTGGCGCCAGCGGCCCACCTCGATGCAGGACACCGGCACGTGCACGGGGGCGCCCGCCTCCACCAGCACCGAGACGTTCATGATGCGGTCCTGCTTGGCGCCGGCGATCTCCTCGCCGTCGTAGAGCAGCACGCGGTGGGGCGTAGGGTTCACGACCACGATTTCGCCGACGTCTCCCGACTCATCGACCTCCTTCACGACGAGCCCCTCGCCGATCGCATGTGCGAGGGTCACGTAGTGGCACCTCGGATCGGTCGTGGGAAAGAGCGGGGTGACCGAGATGCCGCGATGCGCCACGGGCTCGCCCGCCTGGAAGGGCAGGGCCCCCAGCGCGCCGCTCCCGGCCGGGTGGGTCGTGTCAGTGGTCGTCTGCATTCAATGCCTCCGTTTTCGTGGTGCATCCGGATGTCATCCCGCGGTCGGGTGCTCCTTACGTGCACCAAACCCCCCACACGGGTGGGGGACGGGCGCGAGGGCGGCGATACCGTCCACCCACAACAGGGGAAGGAGGCGGTGATGGCTGTTCCGGAGAAGGCGAACTTCGATGAGGCCACGGACGTTCGGGAGTTCCCCCACGGCCGCGTGGAGGTGGTCGAGGTGGCGGGCGGAGAGGTCGCGCGCCTCACGCTGATGCCCGGCTGGAAGTGGTCGGAGCACGTGAAGCCCAAGGTGGGCACCGACCTGTGCCAGGGGGCGCACTTCCAGTACGTGATCTCAGGTCGCGTGATGGTGGAGATGGCCGACGGCACGCAGATCGAGATCGGCCCCGGCGACGTCAACATGCTCCCCGCAGGCCACGACGCCTGGGTGCTGGGCGATGAGGACTGCGTGGTGGTCGACTGGGGCGGCCTGGACGCCTGGTCGAAGCTGGCGGCCTAGCGGAGAGGGCCCCGCGGGCACGCCCGCCCGCGGGGCCCCGGTCCGCGTTGCGGCAGATGCCCCGGGGTGACGGCACCACCCGCCCG
>JAPOLI010000053.1 GCA_029977205.1 bacterium | reverse complement strand
ACGCGCCACCCGAGCCCGCTCCGGAGCCGCCGGCCGCGCCTCCGCCCGGGCCGCCCTCGTCGGCTGCGCAGGGGTTGACGACCACCGGGGTGGGCTCGCCGGGCAGGGCAAAGAGGGCGGCGGTCCACCGGCACGGCGCGCCCCCCACGGCCACGCCCCCCATCGCCACGCCGACCGGGGTCACCACGCACGTGGACGGGCCGGCGGGCTCGCAGGCACCAACCCACCCGCGGAACTCGGCGCCGTTGCCGTCGGGCACCGGGTTGAGGGTCTCGTACTGAGCGGTCGTGCTGAGCAGGAAGGCCGAGTCGCGCATGCTCAGCCAGCCGGCGGTGATCTGCCCGGGCCCGGTGGCCGCCAGGTGGATGGACCACTCCGCGGGCCCGAGTCCGGCGAACGCGCTGTTCGCGCCCAGGCCCAGGCAGGTGGCACCGGCGGCAAGGAGCGTGGCGGTGACGGCTCGGCGGTTCATGGAGGTTCCGTTCGTCGAGGGGGCTGGCAGATGCGACGCGTGAATCGTACGACGCGTCAAGCGTCCGGGCCACCACCGAGGTCGCGCGCGCTGGGGGATTCCAGCCAGTCGCCGACGGACCTGGCGCCGGGCCGGGCCAGCGGGCTGGCCGCATCGAGGGCGCGGGGGGCGCCCAGCAGCCACGTGCCGTCTGATCGGACGACCTCGGTGACCACCTCGGCGCGCTCGGCCGCCAGAGCCGGGGCACCGAAGCCGAACACCTTCTCGGCGGCGGTCACCGCCGTGAGTCGCCCCCGGGCGTCCACATGCACCCGGTGGTCGGCGCGCGCCATCTCGCCCTCGTGCGCGGAGAGCGCATCGGTGATCTCCCGGGCCCTGCGGTCGTCGAACGTGGTGACCACGGTGGGGAAGGGGAGGTCGCCCCAGATCGCCCACATCCACCATGTCGGCGGGTCGTCGCGGCGCGCGAGCGCGTCGCGGATCGCCCGCCCCGTGAGTTCATGCGCGTGATGGACGTCGTGCGGGGACGGGCCCACGATGAGGTCGGGCGGCTCGGCGCCGTCAAGGGCCATGCCCATCTGCCACCTCACCCGTTCCTCGGCGGCCCGGCGGTCGTCGGTGGCCGACATCGCGATGGGGGGCTCGGTGATGATCAGGCCGAAGCGCGCGCGCCGGCAGGCCTCCTCCACCTCTGCACGGCGGCGATCGTGGTCGGCGGGTCGCCCGAGGCTGAGTGCGAGGTTCACCACCTCGTGCCCGGCGTCGCGTAGCGCCAGCAGCGTGGCGGGCGCCCCGACCATCTCGTCATCGGGATGCGGCGATACGTGCAGGACCCTCATGTGGTGAGGGTGGCAGGAACCCCCGCCCCCTGCCCGCGTCCGGTGGCGGTTTCAGCGACCCCGGGAGGTTCGGTCGTAGGCGCCGGCCCACGATGGCGCGTCGGGGTCGAGGTCGGCGAGCAGCGCGAGGTCGATGGCAAGCGCAATCGCCTGCGGAAGCGCCATCGCCGGGGCCAGCCGCGGGTCGGCGTCCGCATCGCCCGTGATGTGCACCATCTCGGCCCCGCCCTCGGCGAGGATGCCCGCGGCCTCGTCGAGCAGCGGGTCGGGCCGGGGTCCGGCGATGGTCACTGAGAGGTCACCGGGCACGGTGGAGAATCGGCCGGTCGTGGCGCCCTCGCGGGTCTCGTAGCCGTCCACCGGCAGGATCGACACCTCGCGCAGGCAGAGCGCCGTGTGCAGCGCGGCCGGCCACGCGGGTCCGGTGCCCACGCATACACCGGCGTGGGGACGCCCGGCGGGCGATGGCGTGGTGCCCGCGGCGTCGGCCAGCGCGGCCATGCGCGCGCCGGCCCCCTCTGTGGCTGCCCGCAGGCCATCGTCCCCCGACATCCGCGCGAGCACGCCGAGGCCCGCCACCAGCGCCCCCGCGTATCCCTGGGTGTGCGTGCGGGCCCGCAGCGTCTCGACGACCACGAGCGCACGTGCCTCCGCCGCCGCGCCGATCGTGGAGCCCGCGTTGGCCGTGACCGCCGCGATCGGCCGCGGTGCGCCGGCCTCGATGGCCTCGATGACGTCCCGGAACTCCCCGGAGCTCGACAGCGCGAGCAGCCGGTCGCCCTCACGCCAGCGGAAGGCCCCCCGCGCCACCAGCCCACCCGGCACCGCCAGGATCTCCACCGGGGGCTCCGGCACGTCGAGCCAGGCGAGCCACAGCGCCAGCGCCACGTGCCACTGCGCGCCGTTGCCCGTGACGATCACCCGCCTCACGCCGGGCGCCGTCAGCACCGCCGCGACGTCGTCGAAGCCGTCCGCCGCCGCGGCGGTGGCGGTGACCGTGGTCGGGGTGAGCAGCAGGTCGGCCCAGAGGCCGGTGCCGTCACGTCGTGGGGCGTGGCTCGCCATGGGCAGGGAGGCTACGCTCGCGCCGTGGCGGAAGAGGACCAACCCCGGTGCCCCACCTGCGGTGAGCGCGACTCCGAGGACATCGGTGAGGATGTCCGGCGTTGCCGGAATTGCACCTACGTCTGGATCCCCATCGCCCCGGAGGGCGGGGGAGAGGACTAGGAGGCCAGCAGTTCGCGCACGCCCGACGGGCCTGCGCGAAGCAACGATGCCGCCCGACGGGCCGCCTGCGCCCGCTCGAGCATGTCCCGGGCCGTGACGTCGTCGTGCGCCATGACGGCGGCGGCGGCGTCGCGCTCGGCCTGGAGTGCGATGCGGTCGAGCCGCTCGGCCATCCGCTCGTTGCGACCCATGCGGGTGCGCGGTCGGCGGCGCTTCGCGGCGGGAGCGATCTTCTCCGGGACCACCTCGGGAGAGCTGACCAGCGTGAGCTGGGCAGCCCCATCTACTGGCTTGGTGTGATGTGGAGAACGCATGTTCGTAAGGCTAGCGCCGGGCTCGGACGTACTTTCGGCCGGATTCGGCCGGAAACCCCATAGGAAAGCCCTTTTCCGATTTTGGGGCGGTGTTCCGCTGTAACACGTTGTTCGGGGCTTAACATCCCGCCCCATGGGAATGGGCCACTCGCACGCCGGCGCACCGGGCGCATCGGGCACGTCACCGCGAAAAGTGGCCATGGTGTCGGTGGGCGCGGCCCTGTTGCTCATCGGCATCAAGCTTGCCACCGGCATCGCCACCGGCAGCCTCGCGTTTATCTCCGAGGCCATCCACTCGGGCACCGATCTCATCGCCGCGCTGCTGGCGTTGTTCGCGGTCGGCGTGGCCGCGCGGCCCGCCGATCGCGCGCATCCCTATGGCCATGGCAAGGCGGAGCACCTCTCGGCCTTGGCAGAGGGGGCCGTGCTGGTGGCCGTGAGCATCTGGATCGCCGTCGAGGCCGTACAGCGCCTTGTGGAGGGTGGGCACGAGGTGGATGCCACGTGGTGGGCGATCGTCGTGGCCCTGCTGGTCATTGCCATCGACCTGGCGCGCACCATCACGCTGACGCGCGCCGCCCGGCGGTTCAGCAGCGCCGCGCTCAAGGGCAGCGCCCTGCACTTTGCGAGCGACCTCGCCGGCACCACCGCCGTGCTCGTTGGCCTCCTCCTGGTGCGCGCCGGCGCCGAATGGGCCGACTCCGTTGCGGCGCTGTTCGTGTCGGGGCTCGTGCTGATCGCCGCCGGGCGGCTGATGCACGAGAACATCGAGGTGCTCATGGATCGGGTGCCGGACGCAGACGAAGCGGCCGTCAGGGCGGCGGTCGAGGGGCTCGGCCCGGGGGTGGAGCTTCGCCGGCTGCGCATGCGATCGGCCGCGGGCCGCGCATTCGCCGATGTGGTGATCGGCGTGCCCCCCGGCGAGTCGGTGGGGCGCGCGCACGCGATTGCCGACGACGTCGAGGACGCCATCGAGGCCGCCGTGCCGGGCGCGGACGTGGTGGTGCATGTCGAGCGACGCGAGGGCGAGGACGAGGACCTCGCCGAGCGCGTGCTGGCCGTGGCGCACGAGGTTCCCCGCGTGCGGGAGATCCACAACGTGCGCATCCTGCACCTTGACTCGGGCACGGAGGCATCGCTGCATCTGAAATTGCCCGCTGATACCCCGCTGCCGGAGGCCGATTCAGTGGCGCGGGCGGTGGATGCGGCGGTGGTGCGCGCCGTCCCGGAGGTGACGCGGGTGCACTCGCACGTCGAACCGCTCGGTGAGGACGGGCCGGTCACCGAGGTGGGGACCGACGCCGCCACGGCGGACGCGATCAGGGACCTCATCGCGAGGGAGTGCGGACGGCCGCCGCATGAGGTGCGCCTCGTGAGCACCGGCGATGGGGTGGTCGCCTACGTCACGCTCGCCCTCGGCGGGGCGACGCTCGCCGAGGCGCACGACACAGGCGGTCGCGTGCGGCGGGCGATTCGCGACGGCGTCCCCGGGGTCGTGGACGCCTTCGTGCAGGCGCGGCCCTAGGTCGGCGCGCCGGAGAGCGGCGGGGCGGGCCTGTGCCCGGCCCCCGGCGACCTCCAGAGCCAGCCGCCGTGCTCGCGCAGCCACGCCGAGTCGGCGCGATGATCGGGCAGGACGCGCGCCACGAGACCCCAGAAGTCTGCGGAGTGGTCGAGGTGAACCAGATGCGCGAGTTCGTGCACCACCACGTACTCGGCCACGCGTGCCGGCGCCATCATCAAGCGCCAGCTGAGTGACACCGCCCCGCGGGCCGAGCATGAGCCCCAGCGGGTGCGCGGGTCGCGGACGGCGATGGATGCCGGCGTGGCCCCCACCTGCGCGCCGAAGTGATCGCACGCCCAGGTGCACCACTCCCGGGCCACCGCGCGGTAGCCGCGTTCCACGAGGGTGCGTACCTCGGCCCCGACATCGTGCGAGGGCGGCACGGCCACGGTGATCCTCCCGTCCTCGGGCCGGAACGACACCGAGGCCCGCCCGGCCGTGCGCACGCCGAGCTCCACCGTGCCGTCGAGGAATGGCAGGGCCATACCATCGGTGAGGGCGGCGGGCGTGAAGGGTACGAGCATGTCGGCGTGGCGCCGCAGCCATCTCTCCTTGGATGCCACCGCGCGCTCCACCTCGGTCTGCGGCAGGCGTGTGGGTGCCGACACCCGTAGCCCGTCGGGGGTGAGGGACATCCGCACGTGGCGCGATCTGGGGTTGCGCACGAGCAGATATGGCACCGCGCGACCATCGAGCACCACTTCGGGCATGGGTGGATCGTGGCGCACCGGCCGGACGGACGGGGGGCTGCGCGCCGCGCCCGTCCTGCTATTGTGCCCGCGCTTCATGAAGCACCAGTCCACCGGGCGCATCGCGCCCCGATCTGCAGGAGGGGCTCGCCTGACGACGCCCGTAGCCCGTGCCACCTAGGCGCGGTCCAGACACCCGGCCGCCCGCAGGGCCGTCAACCCGGATAAACGACGCCATTCGCGTCGAGCGCATCCGCCTCATCGATGAGAACGGTGACAACCGTGGTGAGATGCGCACCGAGGAAGCCCTGGATATCGCCATCGGCCTCAACCTCGACCTGGTCGAGGTGGCCCCGGAAGGCCGACCGCCGGTCTGCCGCATCATGGACTACGGCAAGTGGCGCTACGAGCAGGAGCAGAAGGCAAAGCAGGCGCGAAAGCACCAGAGCACGATCACCATCAAGGAGATCAAGTTCCGGCCCAAGATCGACCCGCATGACTACGAGACCAAGAAGGGCCACGTCCTCCGCTTCCTCAAGCACAAGGACAAGGTCAAGGTCACGATCATGTTCAGGGGCCGCGAGCTCATGCACCCGGAGCGCGGAGAGGCAATCCTCCTCCAGCTCGCAGAAGAGGTGCAGGACTTCGCAACGATCGAGAGCCGGCCGAACCTCGATGGCCGCAACATGATCATGATGCTCGCGCCCGTGAAGGACGTACCGCTGAAGAAGGAGAAGGCGGCCGCCGAGCCCGCACCCGCCGACGCCGTAGAGGCAGAGGCCCAGGCAGAGACCTCTTAGGAAGCACGGAACACCAGACATGCCAAAGATGAAGACCAACAAGTCGGCCTCCAAGCGCTTCCGCGTCACGCGGAAGGGCAAGGTGATGTACGTGCACTCGGGGCTGCGGCACAACCTCGAGCACATGTCCGCCAAGCAGAAGCGCGCCATCAAGCGTCCGGCGTCGCTCGCCGAGGTCGACCGTCCGGAGATCCTCCGGCTCCTGGGGAGGCGCTAGCCCATGGCCCGTGTCAAGCGTTCCGTCAACGCACGCAAGAAGCGCCGCAAGGTCCTTGGCCAGGCCAAGGGCTACTGGGGCACCAAGCACACGTCGTACCGTCGCGCGAAGGAGCAGGTGCAGCGGTCGGGCAACTACGCCTACCGTGACCGCCGCGCGCGCAAGCGCGACTTCCGTCGCCTGTGGATCGCCCGCATCAACGCGGCGGCCCGCCTCAACGGCCTCACCTACGCCGAGTTCATGCACGGCCTCTCGCTGGCCGGCGTGCAGCTCGACCGCAAGATGCTGGCCGACCTCGCCGTGAACGAGCCGGAGCACTTCGCCGCCCTGTGCGCGCGGGCCGCTGACGCCCGCGCGGCCGCCTGACCGAAGGCACCGGGCCCGCGACACGAGACGCACGCGGCGGGGGCGGCCCGGGGCCCCTCCGCCGGGTGACCTCTCATCGCAATCCAGCTCTGCAGCACGTCCGTCGGCTGAAGCAGAAGCGCACGCGTCGCGAGGAGCGCCTGCTCGTGGCCGAGGGCGAGGACGTGGTCCAGGCCGCGCTCGACCGCGGCATCGC
>JAPOLI010000052.1 GCA_029977205.1 bacterium | reverse complement strand
ACGCGGTCGAAGCGAACGAGCGTGGTGAACAGGCGGATGTCCGCCTCGGTGAAGCGGTTGCCCGCCAGCCACCGGTCGCGCGCGAGGATGTCCTCCACCATCCCGAGACCGCGCGCCAGATCGCCCACCGCCTCGTCATAGGCGCTTTGCCTGGCAGCGAACCCGGCCCGGTACACGGCGTTGTTCACATCGGCGTAGACCCGTCCGTTCACCGCGTCGATCTCATCCACGAGATCCACGGGCCGGAGCACGGGGGAGGGGAGGGCACGATCACCGAAGGCGCTGTCGAGCATCCGGAGGATGTCCTCCGATTCGTTGTTGACGATGCTTCCGGTGAGACGATCCCAGAGCACGGGCACGGTAACCCGCCCACGCCACGCCGGGTCGGTGGCGGCGTATGCCTCCGCGAGGAAGGCGAAACCGTTGACCGGGTCGGCACTCCACCCGGGACCGTCTCGGAAGGCCCAGCCGCGGTCGTCGCGCTCGGGATCCACGACGGTCATCCCCACGACATCCTGAAGACCCTTTAGCTGCCGTGCGATGACGACGCGGTGGGCCCATGGGCACGCGAGCGACACGTACAGGTGGTACCGGCCCGCCTCGGGAGGGTGAGCGCCGTCAGGCTGTACGAACCCGCGGAACGCCGACTCCTGCCGCACGAAGCGACCATCGCTGTCGGTCTCCGCCCCGAACTGGGCTCGCGCGCTCATCGCGCCCGCCATGTCATCTGGCGGGGACCGCGCTAGGCGGCGAGCACTTCGGAACTGCGCTGCTCCTGCACCTTCTCCAGGTAACGGTGGGAGGGGCAGAAGTCGGAGCCGGTCACCGGAACGCGCTGGCACGCCTTGCCCTTGCGGTTCGTGGCGCGGCACCGCAGCAGGTCGGCAGACCCACGCTCTGCGATCTCCTGATCGAGGTACTCGAGTGCCCGCTCCATATGGGCCTCGATCGCATCGTAGACCGCGAGTTGGCGCGACACGGGGAAGAGGGCACGGATGTCCGCGAACAGGGAGGCTGCCGGTCGGGCGAACCGACGGTGGTCGCGGGCGAGCCGCTCAATTGTCCGCTCGCAGGCGGAGAGGAGGAGGCGAGGGCCGAGCTCGGGTCGCAACTGGTCCTTCAACAGGTGGGGGTGAAGGTCCCGGTAGATCGCACGTGAGTAGCGGTACATGGCGCTGTCCTCGCTCGGTAGATTATCTCTGTCCTGCGTCATATCCAACCTGTTCGTCCAAGTTCTGTCAAGGTTTATTCCGGTGCAAAAAGCGCGCACGGAGCGACCTCCCGGGCCCGTTCCCGCCCGTCACGTGCGCATCCTCCGCTACGAGCGCTCCTGGCTGGTCCCAGCGCCGCCCGCGGCAGCCTCGGCCTCGGCCTTCATGCGTGCCTCGGCCACCTCGAGGGGTTCGGGCCCGCACATGCGGCAGTACCGGCGACCGGTGACGCCGTCCACGCGCACCTGCGGACACGTATCCGGGTCGTCCCACAGGCACGAAAGAGCGCTCATGACCATGTCGCGATTGTGACAGAGCCGACCTTCGCGCGCCGGGATGGGACAATCCCCGGATGGGCGATGGATCAGCACGGGTGAGGCTCGACAAGTGGCTCTGGGCTGCGCGGTTCTACAAGACCCGGGCTCTTGCGACCGAAGCGGTCAATGGTGGGCGCGTGCATGTGAACGGTCAGCGGGTCAAGCCGGCACGCGAGGTCCGCGAGGGCGACGAGATTCAGATCACCCGTCCAGGCGCAACACCCATGGTCATCCATGTCCGCGGTCTCTCGAATCGCCGGGGACCGGCCACGGAGGCCCAGGCGCTCTACGAGGAGACACCCGAGAGCGAGGCCGCCCGCGAGCATGACCGTCTGATGCGCAAGACCGCGCCGCCACCGCCGGGGGCTGAGCTCGGTGCCCGGCCCACCAAGCGTGATCGCCGTCGATATGACGAGGCCCGCCGGCGCTCACGCGGGTAGGTGCGCGGTGGCGTGCGAGGGCCGCACGCCTGGGTACGCGACTGGTGGCCTACCGGCCTGCGCCGTGCAGGTAGGTGATGTCGCGGTCCGGCGGGTTGATCTCCGCCTGCCGGCGATCCTCGATGGCCTGCGCCCAGGGCTCGTGCAGCACCGGCCACCGATCGAGCACCTGCTCGTTTCGCATGAACCAGAGCAGTTCGGGACGGGTGCGATCCCGCGCGGTGTGGAAGCCTGGGTCCTCCGCCATGGAGGAACGATGCCCGTCGCGAGCGCGGTTTCAAAGGGCTTCGGTCCCCACCTCGCCGGAAATGATTGTTATGTGCATGCAGGATCCGGTGGGTGCGAGCTGTCATCCCCGCCCCGCCGTCGGCCTACTGGTAGGCCACGCCCGCGAGGAACGAACGATCCAGCGTGAAGCCGCCGGCCTCCTCGAGTGCGCTGATGCGGCTTTCCAGCGACGGGTGTGTCTGAAACAGCCCGCCCAGTGACCCCGACAGTCCACGGCCCTTGACGAGCGGTGACTCGATGTACAGGTGCGCGGTGGCGCGCGCCACGTGCGACACCTGGCGGGTATCGGCCTCGAGGACCGCCAGCGCGCGCGCCATGCCCTCAGGGTCGCCCGTAATCTCCGCGGCCGTGGCATCTGCCAGGAACTCGCGCCTCCGGGACAGCGCCATCTGGATCATCGCCGCGCCAATCGGGGCCAGGATGAGCGCGACGATCACGCCGATGAGGGCGAACGGGTTGTTGTTATTGCGCCCTCCGCCGAACACCAGCACCCGCAGCAGGATGTCCGAGAGGATCAGCAGAACGCCCGCCAGCACCGCGGCCAGCGACATCAGCCGCACGTCCCGGTTGCGCACATGCGCAATCTCGTGCGCCATCACCGCCCGGAGCTCGCGCGGCCCCATGATTTGCAGCAGGCCCGTGGTGGCGGCCACATAGGCATGCTTGGGATCGCGCCCCGCCGCGAAGGCGTTCGGTGCCGGGTCCTCAATGATGTACACGGCCGGCGTCCGGGGTAGCCCCGCCCCCACTGCCGCGGCCTCGACCGCCTGCCAAAGCTCGGGATGCTGGTCGCGCGTGATCGGGTGCGCACCGGCCAGCGAGGCGACCATCGACCCAGACGCGAACCACATCACCACGCCATAGACGACCAGCCCGATCCCCACCACGATGAGGATTGAGAGATCGGCCACGAGCGCGACGGCGCCGAGGATGACGGCGGCCAGGGCCGCGAAGAGCACGAACAGCAGCAGGGTCCGCCACCTGTTCGCGCGGATCTGCTGCTGGAGGGTCACCTACGAGTCGAAGGAGACCTGCGGGGCCGAGCGGACCGCCTCGTCCTCCTCTTCGAAGAACTCGGCATCCGAGAAATCACCGAAGCGCGCAACGATGTTCGTCGGCACCGTGTGCTGCGTCGCGTTGTACTGCCCCACCGTGGCGTTGTAGTAACGCCGGGCCGCCGCCAGCATCTCCTCGACGTTGGCGAGCTCGGTCTGCAGCTGGAGGAAGTTGGTGGACGCTTTCAGGTCGGGGTAGTTCTCCGCCACTGCGAACAGCCCACCGAGTGCCCGGGCTAGAAGGTTGTTCGCCTCGCCGGAGGCGGCGGGACCCTTGGCATCCATCGCCGAGGTGCGGGCCTCCGTGACGCGCTGGAACACGCCGCGCTCGTGCTCGGCGTACCCCTTTACCGTCTCCACGAGGTTCGGGATGAGGTCGTACCGGCGGCGCAACTGCACGTCGATGTTCGCCCATCCTTGCTGCACCTCCACGCGAAGGCGCACAAGCCGGTTGTAAAGGCCGATGACCCACGCGATCAGCGCGACCACGACCACGATAACGATGACGATTCCCCACCAAGGCATGAGTGTATGTTCTCACGCGCGGGCCCCTTGCGCGAGCCGATCGGTCAGGCGGGCACCTCGCGGGCCGCCTCGGGGCCCGCCGAGAGGCAGGCCTCGTGGAGCGCCTCTGCGATCGCAGTGATGCGGCTGCCCGTCGGGTCGTAGGTGGCGATGCCCGTGACCTCGCGCACCACGCGGCTCTCGAGCACGGTGGACATGACGAGTGCGCCGTCCGCCAAGGCCAGGTCCGCCACAGAGCGCTCGCGCACGTGCAGCGTGGTGACCTCGGCAATCAGGCGCCGGGTGATCGAGTCGAGAATCCCGGTGGCAAGCGGCGGCGCCACGAGGTCGTCCCCCTCCAGCCACACGAAGCTCGCGACCGGGCATTCCAGCACGCCATCGCCGTCCGCATCAATCATCAAGGCCGTATCCGCCCCCTCCCCCGCCGCGATGCGCGCCGCCTGCATGTTCGCGGCGTAGCTCAGCGTCTTCGATGCCACGAGCAGCGGGGTGATGCGGTGCGGCACTGGCAGCACGGTCCAGCCCGAAGGCGCCTCGGGCAGCAGCGGCTCCTCGCGCAGCACCCGCGCGCCGCCGCGCGTCAGCATCACCCTGAGGCCGCATTCCGCCGCCGATGTCTCAGCGCAGACGCCTGCGATCTCATCGCGGATGACATCCCGGGGGAAGTCGAGGTCGATGCGCTGCGCCGAGCGCTCCATGCGGTCCAGGTGGGCCTCGAGGGTGCGCGGGCGGCGCCCATAGACCCGGAGCCCCTCAAACACCCCGTCCCCGCGCACGAGGCCATCGTCGAGTGGCACCAGGGCCGGCGCGTTGGGGGCGACCATCGCCCCATTCACCATTATCCGTGGATTCGACATGCCCGGATTGTGCCGCACGGCACGGCAATCGGCGTTGCCGGCGCCTGCAGTGCGAAGAAATCCGCGAGGACGTCGGCGCACGGCGCCGAAGGGACCCGCGTGAGCCACATCCCCGGACATCCGGCTAGCGTGCAGCCGCGCATGGGTCGTATCACCTCCATCCTCATCGGCGCAGCACTGCTTTCGTCAGTATCGGCTGCGACTGCGACGGCGCAGCAGCCCGTTTCCCAGGCCCCGCAGCCAACCGCTCCCGGGGCCACTGGAGCGGCTCCCCAAGCGCCCGCCCCCGCAGTTCCGGCACCTGTTGATGTGTCGGCAGGTCCGCCCGCATCGCCGGCGGATCCGGGAAAGCCTCCGCGCTCTGCCGTCACGAGCGGCCCAGTACTGCGCTTCGGCATGCGGGGCGGAGATGTGGGGCGCCTGCAAAAAGCGCTTCGAAAGGCCCGAATCAGGGTACCGCTCAACGGGCGGTACGACCGCAGGACGCGCGCCGGGGTGCGCATCTTCCAGCGCCGCATGCGCGTGCGTGCGACCGGGATCGCCGATGCACGGGTGCTGAAGCGGCTGCGCGTGCGCGTGCGCACCATCGCGACGGGGCCCGGTACCACACCGACGTTCCGCGGCTTCCCGGTGCCCGAGCCCAACGACACCTCCCCGTCGGCCGCGGGCTTCCTGTGGCCTGCCAACGGGGACGTGAGCTCCCCGTTCGGGCCGCGGTGGGGTCGGATGCACGAGGGGCTGGACATCGCCGCTCCGGTCGGGCGCCCCGTACGTGCATCGAAGGCAGGGGTCGCCGTGAGGGTGGAGGCCCAGTCCGGATATGGCAACCTGGTGATCATCGACCACGGCACCGGGGAGACCACGCGCTATGCCCACCTGAGCCGCTTCCTGGTGGCCCCCGGGCAGCCGGTGGCAGCGGGCCAGGTGATCGCCGAGGTCGGGAACACCGGTCGCTCCACGGGTCCGCATCTGCACTTCGAGGTCCGCATCGCGGGAACCGCGGTGGACCCCCTGCTGTACCTCTAGCCCTGCTCCGCGCGCAGCGGGTCGGTCGTGGCGATAGGTAGGACGATTCCGAGCCGCACCCAGTCCCCGCGCACCCCGCCGGTGCGGAAGTCGCTCAGGCCCGCTGCGCGCGCATCGTCATCGGGGTAGATCATCACCATGGCCGAGGGCCTGCGCTCGAGCCCGGCAGCGAGTTCCTCGGGTAGCGCGAGGTCGACTACCACCTCCATGAGCACCGGGGTATCGATGGCTGCTCGGCACACGATGCGCCCGCTATCGCGCTCCACCCGCGCGGAGCCCTTCGGGCCGTCCTCGTCGTCCCAAAGCGCCTGCAGGGCCGAATGCGATCCGGCGTTGATGCGTCCGTGCACCAGCGCGGGTGACTCCGGGCGCTGCATCAGGATGATGTCGGGTGCATCGAGGGTGAGGCGGATCGGTTCGTCCATTCGCCCATTTTATTCGGCCGGGGGCTAACGTGCGGTTATGGCCGCGACGCCGGACGACGCCGGTGCCTTTGCCGTTGCCCTCGGGCACCCCGTGGACTTCGTGCTTCCCCCGGACGGGGACGACGGGGTACGCGTGGCGGTGTCCCGGACCGGTGTACCCGTGCGCATGCGGGCGGCGTGGGTAGCGGTGGATGGCACCGTCCGCGCACGACTCGGGTGCCCGCCAGGCGTGCCCAGCGCCGCCCGGCCCATCACATGCGCCGCATGCGATGTCGCGGCCGAGGGCGTGACGGACCGCATCCTGCTGGGCCGCGTGGCGCCCGGCGTGCACCGCGTGAGGGTGTCTTTCCTGGGCGGCGGGTCCACTCCCATGGCAGTGCACGCGGACGGGATCGTCGCCGGTCGCCTGCCACCGGAACGGGAGATCGCCGCCGTCGATGCCCTGTCCCCCGATGGTGAGCCGATCGGCCGGCTCATGCGCGAGGGGATTCACGAACTCGCGCTGGTTGCAGGACGCATCGAGGGCCGCCTTGGTGCATCGCACGGCCTCGCCGCGGGATTCGGTGCCGGTGACACGGTCACGGGCCTCGCCGCGGCGGAACTCGAGGCGGGATACACGGCGATCCTGCCCGGATGGCTGCCCGACCACTTCCGGCAGACGACCGTGCGGGTGGAGCCCGAAGCCGTCTATCCGTTCGCGCCGCCATCCATCGCCATTGCGTGGGCACCTCCGGACGAGGGGGCGCGGATCCTGCTGCGGCAATGCCCGGCGCCACTCGCCGTGCCGGAGACACCCGACGCGCGCGGCCATGCCGTTGATG
>JAPOLI010000051.1 GCA_029977205.1 bacterium | reverse complement strand
CCTGGTCACCGCGAGTCCGGGTGGCGCGCAGTGCACCGTGACCGCGCCGGCCACCTCGTGCACGGTCGCGGGCCTCACCAATGGGACCGCCTACACGTTCACGGCGACGGCGACCAACAGCACCGCGACCTCGTCGGCGTCCCCGGCGTCGAGCCCCGTCACCCCGAGGGCCGCTGAGCCCTCGCCGGCCCCTGCACCCTCTCCCGCACCGGCTCCTACACCTGCCGCCGCTCCAGCCGCCGCCGCCACATCCACGGCCGCCGCGACCCCCGCGGCCCCGTGCCCGAGCACCTTCTACCAGCAGGCCGCACGCACCTCGCGCACCGCGAAGGCCCCCGGCGGCACCTCGGCCATCCGGGTGGTCTCGCGCATCCGCATCTACGAGGACGCCCAGGCCGCCTGCCGCACGGACCTCACCTTCATCTTCCGCGATGCGCGCACCAAGAAGCGCCTGTCGCAGCTGCCGGGATCGATCCTGGGCTTCCGCACCCTCAAGGGCAAGGACTTCTCCGCCCCGGTCATCTCATGGCCCACGGTGAAGGAGATGCGCTTCTCCGGCGGCGACACCACCGGCCAGGACCGGAAGAACGCCCGCCTCGTGCTGGTGAGCTACCTCAAGAGGGTGAAGGGCATGCCCGCCATGAAGAACGTGGAGCTGCTCATCGTGCGCAGGGTGCCCACCAACGCCGACCAGCCCGGATCGGACGCTAACCCGCTGTTCGCGCAGAAGAACGCCCTGGGTGCGGCGACCGGCTGGGCGGCGGCGTCGTAGGGGGCGCGGCGGGCCAGACCCCGCAGGGGATGACCATCTCCAGTCGCGTGCCCCCCTCGGGCCCCGGTCCCAGCGACCAGGCCGGCGACACCTCGTCGTAGAGAGCCGTGCCCGCACCGCCTCCGGGTCCGGGCGATGTCCACGTGCCGTCATCGGTCACCGCGATCCGGACTGCCGCGGTGGCCGCCTCTCCTGCCACGGTGATGCGCACGGCGTGGGCGTCGCCGTGGCGCAGGGCGTTGGTGATCGACTCCGATATGACGTCCACCACCACGCGTCGCGCGGACGGCGCGGCATTGATCATGTGCGACGCCTCCGGGGCGAGGTCGACATCCACGTCGAGCGCACGTCGCGACAGCAGCAGCACGCCGTCGAGGGCATCCTCGAGCGATTGATCGTCCGCCGTCGGCGCCGCCAGCAGCATGCTGGCTGCGCGCAGCCGTCCGGCGGCCTCCCGCACGCGGGTCGTCCGTTCCCCCGGCGGTGCATCCGGTGGAATCGCCTCGATCTCGCGGGCGATGCCCAGCAGCGTGCCCTGCACGTCGCCATGCAGCTGGCGGCCGATGCGCTGCTGGTCGAAGCGCAGTTGCTGGCGCAGGCTCGCGAGCGACCACTCCACCTGCGCGATCGTGGTGAGCAGGTCCTGTTCGTCGCCCCGGAGCAGCGTCGCCGTTGCCTCGATCACCGATGCCGCGATGAAGATCACGAGGATCACGATCCCCGCGAACACGAAGCCCGCCGCTCCGCTCGCTCCGCCCGTCAGCAGGATGCTCTCGATGGCAGCGGTCACGCTGATGGAGACGGCCGTCACCGCCGCGTAGCCGAGTACGAGCGCGAGGGCCGCCCGCGCCGTCGGCATCGGGCTGAGCCGCGGCTCCAGCGCCCGGCGGAGCATCGCAAGCCCCGACGCCAGGACCACCCATGACGCCCCCGCATTGGCCAGCATGAAGGCGACGCCCCAACGTGGGCCCATCACGAGCGGGAAGAGCACGACGGGGAGCAGCGCTACCCAGCCGGGGTGGTGCGTCACGCGGCGCGCCGCCGCGCGCGCCAGGCGCGCTGCCCATCGCGGCGCGGGGTGTGCCAGCGGCGTGGGTGCGGCGACCGCGACGTCACCGGTCAGCATGTCGTGGCTCATGGGGCGCACCTGCGCCTCAACCTCCTCGCGGATCATGCGGATGTCATCCGCGGCCTTCCCGCCCCGCTCACCCGCCTCGAGGGCCGCGGCGATCCTGTCGATGACGTTCTGGATTGGCGCAAGCAGCAGCGCCCGTCGCTGCGCGATCTGCCGCTGCACGTCGTACTCGGTCGCCGCGAGTGTCGCCTCCTGCGCGCGCAGCGTGCGCATGGTCTGCCGGTGGGCGCGCATGAAGTCCACGGCAACGGCCATGAGCGAGAGCCAGAGGGCTGCTGCCACCGCGGTGGAGGGAACACGCCATGCGGCGCCCACGGAAAGGTCCACGCCAAGCGCGGTGGCCGCCCAGCCCCGGGTGGCGCCGGCCAACGCCCCGGCGGTTGCGAAGGTCAGCAGTGCGGATATGGGCGTGGCCCATCGGGACCCGTGCGCCAGCCACGTCATGCGCGCAAGCACCAGCAGCCCGAGGGAGGGCACGAGGGCCGCCACTACGGCAGCCAGTCGCTGGCCTAAGGTGAAACCCGGCAGTTCCGGCAGGGGTGGAAGCGCACCGAGCAGCAGGATGAGCGCGGTTCCCGCCAGGCTCCAGCGCGATACCGCATTGCGCGCGCAGGCACGGGAGAGCATGGTCACCCGACGGGGTCCTCCGGCAGGCCGAACGCGCGCACGTAGATGCGCGTTGCCTCCACCCGTGGGTTGCGGTCGCCCTCCTCGCCAAGGCTCAGGGCGCCATACAGCCGCTGCACCGATCGCTCCGCAGCGCGCTTGGCCACCCCGCGCCGGCGTGCGATCTCGTCGTTGGAGAGGCCGAGTGCCAGGAGCTGCAGCACCTCCAACTGGACGGGGGTGAGCGTATTCAGCGCCGAGTCCTCCGGCGAGGACCTCACGACCGGCGGACGGCTGTCGTCGAGTGCGGACTCCACGGCGTCGAGCAGCACCGACGCATGCTCGATCTGCGCCTTGTTGACGAAGGCCGCACGTGGCGGCAGGGCGTGGCGCGATCCCACGGCGGCGGGATTCGGATAGTGGGACACCACCACCACCGCCAGATGTGGTGCCGACTGCGCGAGCAACGATGCCAGTTGCGCGCCATTGGGCTGCTCGCCCAGTTCGATATCCACGATCAGGACGTCGGGGTCGAATTGCTCGAATTCCGCAAGGGCCTCGCGTGCGCTTCCGCAGGTCGCCACCTCGAAATGGGCGACCACCAGCAGGGATTGCAGGAGCGAACGCGTGATGGCGTCGTCCTCCACCACCAGGGCGCGGCGCATCAGGGGTGCAGGGGAAGGCATGGAGCGTGTTCTACATGGCCGAGACGCCCGAGGGCGCCCCCTACCCGGTCACCGCCACCCGCGGCGCGCGCGGCTGGATGCGCACCCTCATCGAGGTGCGCATCCGCTCGCGCACGACTACCCCGCGCTCACGTGCCCAGGCCTCGATGCTGCGCGATACCGGCCTGGCCGATGCCGCGCGCACCGTGAGCACCATCGTGCGCTGCCGGCCGGCGGCCATCCCGCCGAGCCTCCAGCACACCAGCTGCCCCGACCGGAGCGATCCGGGGGGAAGGCGCATGATCACCAGGTTCGATGGCAACCTCACGCAGCCGCTGAGGGCTGCGCTCGTGCGCGCAGTGCTCCTGATCGCATACCGGCTGCGGATCCGCACCCCCAGGCGCATCGGCTGGCCGGCGCGGAGCGTCGTGCGGCTTGGCAGCAGGCGCACTGAGTAGGCCAGTCCCGACGCGGCCGGGGCCTCACCCGATGCCGTGTATGCCGACGTGCTGGGGGCCGGCAGGGGAGAGGCCGATGCCGGCGCGTCATCGGCCGGGGCCGATCCGGGCACCGGCGCCGTCACCGGGTTGGTCGGGGGAGTGCTCGGGGCACTTGGCGCACCCGGCACCCCGGCTGGAACCACCGCGGCGCTTGCCGCCGACGCCGCCCCGGTGCCGACCGCGTTGGTGGCGGTGACGGTGAAGGTGTAGCTGGTGCCATTGGCGAGCCCCGTGACGGTGCAGGTGGTGGTGGTGCCATCGGGCGTGGTGCAGGTGCGCGCCGGATCCTCCACCGCGCTCACGGTGTAGGAGGTGACCGGTGAGCCGCCATCCGATGCAGGCGCGCTCCATGACACCGCGGCCTGCCCATCACCGGCGATCGCGCCGGGGGAGGTGGGGGCACCTGGCACCGACGCGGGCGCCGATGATGAGAACTTCGCCACGAACACGTCGTAGCTGCCCGCACTGGTGAGGGTGGTGGATCCAAAGGCGGCGGTGCCGCTGAAGTAGCCCGTGACGACTGCCGAGCCGTCGGCCAGAGCGCTGACGCCCTCGGCGAGATCGATCCCGTTTCCACCGGCGCTCGTCGCCCAGTCGAAGGCGCCGGCGGAGTCCACCTTCGCAACGAAGATGTCCTGCGCGCCCGCACTCGTGAAGGTGGTGGAGCCGAATGTTGCGGTCCCTTGGAACAAACCCGTCAGGATCGCTGAGCCGTCCGCGAGAGCGCTCACGCCGTAGCCGATATCCCAGGCCGTACCCCCCGCTCCCGTGGCCCAGGCGAACGTCCCCGAGGCATCGACCTTGGCCACGAACACGTCAAGGATTCCTGCGCCCGTGAGCGTTGTGGAGCCGAGGCTGGCTGTGTTCTCGAACGATCCGCTGACGATGGCTGAGCCGTCGGCAAGCGTGCTCACGTCGCGTCCGACGTTGCTGCCCCCGCCCCCCACGCTCCTCGCCCACACGAAGGACCCGGACGGGCCCACCTTGGCGATGAAGGCATCGGTCCCCACTGCCGCGGTGAATGTGGTCGACCCGAACGCAATGGTGCCGTCGAAGAGGCCCGTCACCACAGCAGAGCCGTCGGCATGCGTGCTTACAGCGTTGCCCCAGGCGTTCGTGCTGCCGCCGGCGCTCGTCGCCCATACGAACGAACCCGAGGCGTCCACCTTGGCGACGAACATGTCGATGCCCGCACTGCTGGTGAGGGTGGTCGATCCGAACACTGCCCTGCTCTGGAACCGTCCGGTGAGGACCGCTGATCCATCGGCGAGAGCGCTCACGCCATAGCCGATGTCGCTCAACCCGCCACCGGCGCTGGCAGCCCACACGTAGGAACCCGAGGCGTCCACCTTGGCGACGAAGACGTCGTCGGCGCCTGCGCTGGTGAGGCTGGTGGACCCGAAGGTCGCGGTGCCGTTGAAGTTCCCCGTCACGATCACCGAGCCGTCCGGGAGAGCGCTCACGCCGTAGCCGATATCGGTCGATGCGCCCCCCGCCCCCGTGGCCCATGCGTACGTACCCGACGCATCCACCTTCGCAACGAAGACGTCGTAGCCGCCCGCGCTGGTGAGCGTGGTGGACCCGAAGGTCGCGGTGCCCTGGAAGCGCCCGGTCACGATGGCCGAGCCATCGGGGAGGGTGGCAATTGCGCTGCCCTGGTCGGTCCCGGTGCCGCCCGTCCCCACCGCCCAGGGCACCGAGATGGTGGCCAGCGAGGTGGGGGCGAGCACCAGCAGGGCGACCACCGCGGTGATGATCGCCTGGAGGACGCGCACACGGCGCTCGTGCTGACCGGGGGGGTGGGGACCAGTCACCGCCCGAACCGTATCGGACGCAACCGGTAGTCCCCCCATGGGCGGGCGCGGGAGACCGGCCCGCCGGTGCTTGCGGCATCGGCGGGCCGTGGTTACCGAACGACGGGCATCGCCGCGGGGCCTCTCGGTACTCTCTTGCGGGTTTCGGGTCGGTGTCCGCACCGGCCCGGCGCATGAGAGGGGCGCATTCGCGCCATCAGGAAGACGACGAGAGGCTTACCTTGGGCAACTTTCACGTAACCGAGTCGGGCAAGACGCTGGTCACCCTCATCCCGGGTGACGGCATCGGCCCTGAGGTCGTGGATTCGACCGTTCGCATCATCGAGGCCACCGGTGCCCCGATCGAGTGGGAGGAGCGCCACGCAGGCGAGCGCGTCTTCCTCGAGGGGCTTCCCTCCGGCGTGCGCCAGGACACGATCGACTCGATCCGCAAGACGCGCGTGGTGCTGAAGGGCCCGCTCGGCACCCCGGTGGGCTATGGCGAGAAGAGCGCCAACGTGACGCTCCGCAAGCTCTTCGAGACCTACGGCAACATCCGCCCGGCGCGTGAGTACCCCGGCGTGAAGACGCCCTACTCCGGCCGCGGCATCGACCTGGTGGTCGTCCGTGAGAACGTCGAGGACCTCTACGCCGGTATCGAGTACATGCTCACGCCGGGCGTGGCCCAGGGCCTCAAGCTGATCTCGCGCAAGGGCACCGAGAAGATCGTGCGCCTGGCGTTCGAGCTCGCCCGCGCCGAGGGCCGCGAGTCGGTCGTCGCGATGTCGAAGGCGAACATCATGAAGATGACCGAGGGCATGCTCCAGCGCGAGTTCGTGGAGGCGGCCAAGGAGTACCCCGACCTCGAGACCTGGCACGTCATCGTCGACAACGCCGCCCACCAACTGGTCAAGCTGCCCGAGCAGTACAGCGTGCTGGTGACCACCAACATGAACGGCGACATCCTCTCGGACCTCTCGTCGGCGCTGATCGGTGGCCTGGGCTTCGCGCCGTCGGCCAACATCGGCAACGACGTCTTCATCGCTGAGGCCGTGCACGGCTCGGCGCCGAAGTACGCCGGCAAGAACGTCATCAACCCGACCGCCATGATCCTCTCGGGCGTGATGATGCTGCGCCACCTCGGCATGTTCGAGGAGGCTGCCCTGATGGAGAACGCCGTCATCGCCACCCTCGAGGAGGGCAAGGCCATGACCCGCGACGTCGTGGGCGACGAGAAGCAGGCCGGCACCATCGGCTACACCGACGAGATCATCAAGAACCTCGGCAAGAAGCCGCAGGACTGGAAGATCCGCGAGTACAAGCCGATCAAGCTGCCGCAGCTGCCGGCTGCTCCTGACTATGTGAAGGCCACGACCCGTCAGGTATGCGGCGTGGACATCTTCATCGAGTCGGACTCCGACAAGATCAGCATCGGGCAGAGCCTCGAGAAGATCGCGGAGGGCCGCGAGGTGTTCCTCAAGATGGTCGACTCGCGCGGCACCATGGTGTACCCGCCGAACGACGTGCTCACCGACAACGTCGACGCCTGGCGCGCCCGCTTCATGCTGCGCGATGACGCCGGTGAGCTGAGCGACGCCCAGCTGATCGACCTGCTTCAGGCCGTGGCACAGGTGCACGGCTGGTCGCACGTGGAGAAGCTGCAGCGCTTCGACGGCGAGGACGGCTTCACCAAGGCGCAGGGCGAGGACTAGCACCTCACCTCACGCCGGTGGTTCCCGACAAGGGGCGGCCTTCGGGTCGCCCCTTTCGCGTTCATGCGGAGGGCATCACGCGACCTGTCTGCTCCGCGCGCGGCGGGCGGGCCGTCAGGCCTGCACGATGAGGGCCACGGCCGCCACGGTGTTCACGGTGGCATGGGCCGCGAGCGATCCCACAAGCCCCCGCTGCCGGTAGATCCACGCGAGAACCCACCCGACGAGGATGAGCGCCACGGCGCGGGGCCACACGAGATAGGCGTCGAGGTGTGCGGCGGTGAAGATGATCCCCGACAGCGGCGCGGCAAGGGCGAAGGGCATGACCCGCACGAGCCCCCGCACCTCGAGCCCCCGGAACAGCAGCTCCTCGCCGAGCGGTGCGAAGACCACCAGCGCAATGACGGTGAGCATCATCTGCCACCAGGCCACGCCCACCGAGATGTCGAGGTCCTCGAGGGCCTGCTTTGCACCGGAGTCGATCTCCGTGCCGGCGGCGATCACCGCGCCCGAGGCCACCACGCAGCCGAGGCCCACCGCGAGCCCGAGCCCCACACCGGGCCAGAGCCTGCCCTTGGTACCCACGGTGACACGGCGCTGCGCGGGCGGGAGCACCCGCACCAGCGCGAGTGCCACGAGGAGGATCACCCCGCTCCCGGCGAACGTCGCGATTGCCGACACCGAATCGTCGGAGGCGCCGGCCGCCTCGGCGATCGTGGCCACCAGCAGCACCACCGCGACCCCGATGGCCACGGCGGCAATGGGCCAGGCGATCCGCCACGCGGCGCCCGGGGAGAAGGACCGCGTCCCGGCATTCAGCATGTATGGGCAGGGTAGCCGCCGGTCACCGGCTGAGTCCCCGCCGGCGCGGT
>JAPOLI010000050.1 GCA_029977205.1 bacterium | reverse complement strand
TGTACCACGGTTGGTTCCGTCATCGCGATGCCGCAGCAGATGGTCTGCACGTCGGGCTTGATGAAGTTCATGGTGTCGTAGATCGCCAGTCCGGCGTACACCGAGCCACCGGGCGAGTTGATGTAGAGCGAGATGTCCTTGTCCGGGTCCTCACTCTCGAGGTGCAGCAGCTGAGCGACGATCAGGTTCGCGATCTGGTCATCCACCGGGGTGCCGAGGAAGATGATGCGCTCGTTCAGCAGGCGCGAGTAGATGTCGAACGAGCGCTCGCCGCGGGCGGTCTGCTCGATGACCATCGGGATAAGCGGGCTCATGCGGTGGTGACTCCTTGGTCGTTCGTCGGGTTCTGTGATGCGAGGAAGGCCCCGAAGGCCGCGAAGGCCCGGAGGTCATCCGTGTGCAGGCGGCCGGCGGCCCATTCGATCTCATCGACGGGATCCGGTGAGAAGCCCAGCGGACGCCGTGCCGGCCGCGGCGGGGCCGCGCCGAGGGCGATCGCCAGGTCGAGGAACACCTCGCCCGCGCCCACGCCGATGGCGTCGACGATGCGGGTGAGCGCGCCGAATGACGGCTCCTTGATCCCGCGCTCCACCTCCGAGAGGTGCGCCGGGCTCATGCCGGCCCGCTCGGCAGCGGCCCGGAGCGACAGCCCGGCATCCTCCCGTCGCGCGCGAAGCGCCTCCCCGAGGGTGGATCCGATGGTCTGTTCGCTCTGAGCGGACATCTGCACGCTATGAGCGTATCGCGCGCGGAACACGATGGCGCCCTGTTCGGTGCGAAGCGCGCAACACTCGTGCCGTGCCTGCCGTGCGATCGTCATTTCGCGCCATGTCCGCGCTGTGCGCGGGCGTGCTCGTGGCGCTGTGCGCCGTGGGTGCCACGGCGCCACCGGCAACGGCGGCACCAGGCACCGCGTCGTCGCTCCCCGAGGGGGGCACGTTCGCCCTTGCGCTCGGCGCACCTGCCAGCGCGCGCACCACAGAGGCCCTCGCCGCCTACGACCTGGTGGTGCTTGACGGCATTGACTCCTCCACCACGCGGATCAAGCAGCTGCGCGCGAAGGGGGTGGTCGTGCTCGGCTACATGTCGGTGGGCACGGTGGAGGCGTGGCGGCCATGGGCTGCGAGCGCACGCCGCTTCGCCATGGGCCCCGTCGCGGGATGGCCCCGCGAGCGCTGGGCGCGGGTGGCCGACGCCGCCTACCGCCGGCTGCTCGTCCGCCGCGTGGGGCCGATGATCCTTGCTCGCGGCTTCGACGGGCTCTTCCTCGACAACACCGACGTCGGCGAACGCCATCCCACGCAGGCGCCCGGCGCCCGTGCTGCGGTGCGCTCCCTGTCGGGCCTCGTGCATTCGAGGCCGGGGCGGTACCTCATGGCCCAGAACGCCGCCGGGGTGCTGCGCCCCGCGGCGCGGTACCTCGATGCCTGGAACCGCGAGGAGATCACCACCGGATCGGCCGTGGCCCGTGCGTCCGCCGCGGCAGATATCGCGCGCATGCGCGCTGCAGGCCTGCTGGTCACCGTCACCGACTACCCGGCGTCGCTCTCGGGCGCTGCGGCGGCGCGCGCCATGTCCGTCGCCTGTCGGCTGGGTGCGGTGCCCTTCACGTCGAACCGTGCCCTGAACAGGCTGCCGGCGTCTCCGCCCGTCTGCCCGACGAGCGGCTGACCTCCTACTTCTGTACCGCGTCGCGCAGGTCACGCAGGAAGCGCGACACCGGCGCCTGGTACTCGCGCGGCGGAGGCGGCCGGTAGCCATACCGGTTGCGCTCGTCGGCCCGCGGCTTCATCCACGTGTGCTCGACGATGATCATCACGGCGACGCCGGCGATCGTGGCAAGCGCGAGGGACGCGACCGCGCCGGTGCGGAACACCTCGGGCACGATCAGCAGGGCCGGCACCCACACGAGCGCGAACACCAGGAGGCCGCGCCCCACCTTCCGGGTGAGCCGCTCCTGCCGGGCGTACACGTCATGGACGTCCGCCTCGGTCGTCGGATCGCGATACGGGTGCTCCATGGCACCGGAGCCTAGGACGTATACGGCCCGATGTAACCGAGCACCGCCGCAGCGAACAGCAGCACGATGGCCCCGATGACCAGGAACTTCCCCACCGTCACGGTGGTGCGGACGAGGATCCTGACCACCACGAGCACCACCGCAGCGATCAGCAGCCCGATTGCGATGTTGACCAGCATCAGCGCCTTCCCGCGTTGAGTGCCGCGCGCACCGCGGCCGTGAGCGCGTCCACGTCCCGCGGCACCCGCGCCACGGCCATGGCCCCGCGCCAATCCATGTCGGCAACAGCATCCAGCGGCATGCCGTGCTCGTCGGTGACGATCACCCCGGCCTCCCGCGCGATGAGCAGCGCCGCGGCGATGTCCACCACGCGGCCCGGGCGGAGCACGGCGAGCCCGTCGAGCCGGCCGAGCGCCACGTACTCGATCGACAGCGCGAGCGACCCCAGGCTGCGAATGCGGCTTGCGTGCCCCAGGTGCGCCATGGCTGCCGACAGGCGGCGTGGCGATGCGCCCTCCACCACCGTGAGCCAGAGCCCGCGATAGTCGCGTGAGCGCATCGGCTCGCCGTCCACCATCACACCCTGCCCGCGCACCGCGACCACGGTCTCGCCCGTGCCGAGGTGACGGAGCACTCCCACGCGCACATCCGAGAGCCGTGGCCCGTCGGTGACCGCAAGTGACACCGCGAACTCGGGGAGGCCACGCCGCGCGTTGCGGCTGCCGTCGATGGGGTCGACGATCACCAGGGCCCCGTCGCCGTCGAATGCGCGCGCTCCGACCTCCTCGGAGATCAGGTCGAAGCGCATGCCGTCAGCGTGCGCCGCCTCGAGCACCGTGATGATGGCCGCCTCGGCGTCCCGGTCGATCACGAGCGTGGTGTCGCCGCCCTCGCCCTGGCCCACCTCGGTGCCCCGTTCATGCGGCGGTATCAGCGCAACGGCCGCGGCCGCCTCGTCAGCGGCCCGGGTGAGCACGTCCACCCACGCGGCATCCGCGGGGTCAGTCGGCCAGCGGCTGGAAGGCAACGCCCGTGAGGAGCTTGGGGAAGAAGTAGGTGGACTTCTGGGGCATGACGCCGCCCTCTTCGGCCACGGCCGCCACCTGATCGGTGGGGATGTGGCGCACGATGAGCGCGGCCGCGGCGCGACCCGATCGCACGGTGTCCCAGGCGTCGCGGGAGTCCTTGGTGTAGGTGAGAAGGCCCTCGTGCGCGAGGTGCGCCTGGTCGCCGCCCAGCGCAGGCACCAGCAGGTCGCGCTCAAGCACCGCGAGGTCGAGGCGCTCGGCGGCCGTGGCGCCCTCGCGTGGGGTGGTGAGCAGGACGCACCGGTCGGGCAGCACCAGGCCCGCGGCCACCTGATCGGCAGGCGCGGTATCGAGTGCCCGCTCGAGCGCGTCGAGCGAGTCCTCGAGGGGCGTGACGTCCAGGAGCTCGTCGGCGCCGTCCGGCCACTCCGCCAGCACGCGGTGGGTGGGCAGCACGACCAGCCCGTCGTCATCGAGCGATGTGAGTCCCATCAGCACGAAGTCATACGCCCGCTCGTCGGTGCCATCGCCATCCTCGGCACGCCGTTCGTCGCGGTAGGCCAGGGCCGTCTCGTACCGGTGATGCCCATCGGCGATGAGGATCCAGCGACCGGCCAGGGCCTGCTCGATCGCGGCGAGCCGTCCGGCATCGCTGATGGTCCACAGGCGGTGAACCGTGCCGTCATCGTCGGTGATCACCGCGTCGGGTTCGCCGTCCACTGCCGCGGCTGCCCAGGCCTCGCCCGCGGGATCCGGATACAGCCCGAATACCGGCGAGAGCTGCACGCCGGTGGCGTTCATGAGCCGCAGGCGCTCCTCCTTCGGGCCCGCGTGCGTGCGCTCGTGCGGCCGCACCACGCGGGTCTCGTATGGCTCGGCGCCCACCACCGCGACGAGTGTCTTGCGCGTGCGGTGACTGCCGTCCGGCAGGTCGAATTCCTGCGTCCAGGCGATCATCACGGGCTGTTCGTGGCGCATGAGCACGCCTGCGTCGGTCCACTCGGCGATGGTGGCCGCCACGGTGTCGTAGGGGATCGAGGGCAGGTCGATCCCCACCACGTTCCACGGGTTGCGCGACGCCAGCTCGTCCCGGTACTCGGGGCCGATCACATCGTATGGAGGAGCCACGAGGGTCTGCATGTCGCCGGCGACGGCGGGGTCGAAGACCAGGGCTCGGAAGGGGCGCACGCGCGCACCGCGGAAGTCGTCAGTCACGTGGCGGCACCCTACCAGCGCCACTCGACCCCGGCGCCGGGCACTCGGCCCGGCGCCGGGCGGTGCGAGCCCCGCGGTCACGTGCCTGGCACCGGGGTTCGTCCGGCCCCGGGCTTACCATGAGGCGTCCTTTGATCGAGGACCTCACACCCCGGCAGTCCGAGGCCGTTACGCACGCGAGCGGGCCCCTGCTGGTGCTCGCCGGGGCCGGCGCGGGCAAGACGCGCGTGCTCTGCAACCGTCTCGCCTGGCTCGTCAACGAGGGCGCCGACCCTGCGGAGATCCTGGCGCTCACCTTCAGCGCCAAGGCGGCTGCGGAGCTCCGCGAGCGCGCCGAGGCGATGATCCCGGGCAGCCACGAGACGCTGCGGGTCACCACCTTCCACTCCTATGCCCTCGACCTGGTGCGCACGCTCGGTACCGATCGCGACCTCGCGCCGGTGCTGCAGCCGGCGGGTACCGAGGAGCGCGTGCTGGTGCTGCTCGACCGACTCGCCGACCTTCGCCTCGTCGATCGCGAGAATGACCTGCGCACCAACCCGGTTCAGGTGGTGCGCGCGTTCGTGGATCGCATCGACCGCTGCCGCGATGAGCGGGTGGACCCGCACGTGTACGAGTCATGGGCTCAGGCCGCGCTCGACGGCGCGCGCGGCAGCCGGGATGCCGCCGACGCGAGGCGCGAGGTCGAGTTCGCACGCGTCTTCCGGCTGCACGATGAGTGGCTCGCCGAGCTGGGCCTCGAGGACTTCGGGCGGCAGATCACCCGGGCAATCGACCTGCTCGCCGAGCACGCGGACCTGCTCGGCATCGCGCGCGAGCGTGCCCGGCACGTGCTCGTGGATGAGTTCCAGGACACCAACCACGCACAGGCCGAGCTCCTCTCCATGATCAGCGCCGCGTCCGACTCGCTGGTGGTGGTGGGCGACGATGACCAGGGCATCTACCGCTTTCGGGGTGCCTCGGCCAAGAACATGGCTGACTTCCGCCTGAGGTTCCCCGCTGCGCCGGTGGTGCGGCTCGAGGTGAACCACCGTTCGACGCAGAGCATCCTCGACGCCGCGCACGCCGTGGTGGAGCCGATCGTGGCCCGCGAGCCCAAGGTGCTCACGGCCCTGCCGGACGCCACTGGGCCACTCCCGGAGTTCTGGGTGGCGCCCGACCCCTCGGGCCAGGCGCGCGCCGTGGCCGCGGAGATCCTGCGGTTGGCCGGCGAGGGCATGCCGTACGAGGAGATGGCGGTGCTCATGAAGGCCGTGCGCACCGAGGGCCGTGCCATCGTGGCCGAGCTCGAGCAGGCGGGCATCCCCCACCAGGTGCACGGCGGCACGGACCTCTTCGATCGCCGTGAGGTGCGCCTGGCGCTGGCGTGGATGCGCGCGGTCACCGACCCCACCGACGCGATCGCGCACCTGCGCGTGGCCGCCGACCCCGCGCTCGGGCTGCCGTGGTCGCCCGCCGCGCAGGTGGTGAGCGAGGCCGCCGCTGACGGGAGGCACATCACCGGGCCGCTCGCGAGCCTGGCTGAGGACCCCGAGGTGCGCATGCTGCTGGAGGACCTCGGTCGCACCGCGGCCGTGGGCGCACCGCTCGACCTGGTGCGCGAGGTGCTGGATCGCACCGGCATTCGGGTGCGCGCGCTCGCCCTGGGTGGCGCCGAGGGCGCCGCGCGGCTGGCCGACCTGGCAGCCCTCGAGCGGCTTGCGCGGGAGATCGTGGACGCGTCGCCGGGCATGGACGCACAGGAGCTCGTGCGCCGCATCGACGGCCTGGCAGGCGTCGGGTTCCGCGCATCGGGCGGCGCACCCGATCGCCTCGGAGTGCAGGTCATGACCATCCACCAGTCCAAGGGGCTGGAGTTCGACGCGGTGTGGGTGCTCGGCCTCGTGCACTTCAACTTCCCGGGTCGTGATCGCGGGCGCACGGACATCCCTGACGCCCTGCTGCCCGAGGCCCTGCCACGCGGCAAGGACGCCCACGAGGCCGAGCAGCGCCGCCTGGCCTACGTGGCCATGACCCGTGCGCGCCGGCACCTGTATCTGTCGGCCTACCGTGCCGGTGAGAACGGCATGGGGCAGAGGCCCTCGGCGTTCTACGAGCAGGCCCGCGCCGCCCTTGGCGATCCCGCATGCATCGAGGTGGGCGCGGCCCCCGACCGCGCGGTGCTCGATGCCGTGGCCGCCGCGCGCTCCCGGCTGGAGGACGCCGTGAACCGCGCGGCCGAGGCCGGCGCCGAGGGCAATGCCGACACCGCAGCGCTCGTGGAGGATGCCGCCGAGGCCGCCCGGGCCCTGGTGGCTGCCCGCGCCGATGTGCTCGCCGGCCCCACCGCCACCGAACCACCCGCGCCCGAGCCCCGCGTGCCGCGCCCCGGGCTGCAGCTCAGCCCCACGGACATCGCGCGCTATATGGGGTGTCCGCTGGCCTACCGCTTCGCGTCCATCGATCATGTGCCGCCGAAGTGGGACCCCAACCGGGCCATCGGCAACTCCATCCACGCGGCGCTTGAGGCCTGCTTCCGCGAGGGCGTGCCCGAGGACGGCGCCGACAAGGTGATCGCCCGCTTCGCAGTGGAGATGAAGCGGCGCGGCGCCGCCGACACCGCCGTGGGCCAGCAGGCCATGGACCGCGTGCGCGAGAACGTGCCGAAGTACCTCGACCGGGTGAGGAAGAGCGGCGTGCGGCCCGTGGGCGTGGAGCGCGGCTTCAGCCTCAAGGTGGGCCCGCACGTGGTGCACGGGCGCATTGATCGCATCGACTCCCACCCGCAGGGCGGCCACCAACTCGTCGACTACAAGAGTGGCCGCGCGCCCTTCCGCGAGACCGAGGCGGGCAGGCTGGTGCTCATCACCTACATCGAGGGAGCGCGCGACGCCTGGGGAATCGAGCCGCGCGGCGCGGTGCTGGAGTACGTGCTCGACGCCGAGACCCGCCCGGTGAGCCCCGATGGGCAGGAGCGCGCCGAGGCCATGGAGACGGTGCGCGAGGTGGCCGATGCCATCTCGGCCGGGCAGTTCGAGCCCGCGCCGGGCTGGGCCTGCCGCACGTGCGACTTCAACATGATCTGCCCCGCGCAGGACCGTTAGGGTGACGGGCGTGACCACCCTCGAGCCCGGGCGCCCCGTGGAGGGCGTGTTCGCCGTGCGGCGCAAGGAGCGGCGCATGAGCCGCAAGGGATCGCCGTACCTCGCGCTCACCCTGGGTGATGCCACCGGCACCATCCCTGCCGTGATCTTCGACGAGCCCGACTGGTTCGCCGGTCAGTTCGAGGAGGGCGACCGCGTGCGCGTGACGGGCGAGGTCACCGACCGCGGGGGCCGCAGCGTGCTGCGCGTGCGCTCGCTGCGCCCGGCCGAGGCCGCGGATGCCGAAGTGGAGCTGATCCCCCGCAGCCACCGCGACCCCGAGGATATGTGGGGGTTCGTGCTGGGGCTCGCCGACGAGGTGCACGACCCGGCCCTGAGGGCGTTGCTCGACCGCATGACGGGCGACGCCGTACTGGCCGAGGCGTGGCGCACGGTGCCGTGCACGCGGTCGGGTCACCACGCGTACCTGGGCGGGCTGGTGGAGCACACCGTGGGCGTGGCCATGGTGTGCCAGTCGCTCACCACCTGGCACCCACGGCTCGACGCCGACCTGTTGGTGACCGCCGCCCTGCTGCACGACGTCGGCCACACCCGCAACTGGGAGGTGCGCTCCGCCACCGTGGAGCAGACCGACGAGGGCAGGGCGCTCGGTCACCTGGCGATAGGCCTGCAGATGGTGGACGAGGCGTCACGCGCCGCCGGCCTGCCCGACGACCGCCGGCTGCCCCTGCTGCAGGCGGTCGCATGGCATCACGGGCCGCCCGCGGGCGCGCACATCAGCCAGGCGTCACCCGAGGCGCTCGCGCTGTGGCGTGCCAACTCCCTCGAGGCCGGTGTCAAGGCCCGTCTCGAGGGTGTCAACCTGCTCGACGAC
>JAPOLI010000004.1 GCA_029977205.1 bacterium | reverse complement strand
GGCGGTTGAATGTGCCCGAGCCCATGTCCAGCATCACGGACGTATCCCCGGCGCGCACGAGGTATCCCGCCTGCGCCTGATCCGGCAATCCGAAGGCGGCGCCGGTGCCGAGAGGGATGAGCTCGAGTGTCGCTGGCACGCGCGGCATGGTATACCGGCCCCATGGCACGACCCCTGATCGTCCTGACCACCGTCATCGCGGCCATCGCGCTCCTCGCGGGCTGCGGGGGCGGGGGCACCGACATGACGGCGGGTATGAGCGCTCAGCAGGTGCTCACCGAGAGCGCCACGCGCACCGAGGCGCTCACCTCGTACCGGTTCGGCGTGGACGTGAAGGCAACGGTGAAGGTGGATGCGGGTGGGACCCTTGGCGGCCTGCTGGCCAACCCGATAGACATCACGGGCGCGGGTGGCGCGAAGGATCCGGGCGACTTCACCCTCGACCTCACGGCGAACCTCGGCCCGGGGCCGATCCAGGCCAACATCACGAAGGTGGGCGACGCCCTCTACCTCACCCTCCTCGGGCAGTCCATCAAGCTCGATGTGGATGCCGCGACCGTGAAGTCGCTGGATGCAACCCGGCTCGCCCCGGCGATCGCAGGCTGGATCAGCAACCCCGAGATCGTCGGCACGGAGGACATCGACGGCGTGCCGGTGGTGCACGTGCGCGGGACGGTGGATGAGGCCGCGCTCCTCGAGGACATCGGCGGCCTGGCGGGTGGCCTCGGCGCTGCGGACGCGGTGACGCCCGGTGCAGCTGGCACCAACGGCGACCTGGAGACCGGCGTGGTGGATGTGTGGGTGGGGCAGGACGACCTGCTCATCCGGAAGGCCGCGGCACGTGCGCTGTCGCAGGACGCGCTCAAGGCCGCGCCCGCCGTGAAGGCCATCGACCTCAACCTGAGCGCCACCCTCTCCGACTTCAACCAACCTGTCGAGATCACGGCGCCGAGCGGCGCGCGCACGGTGAGCCTTGACTCCATCACAGGGCTGCTCGGCGGCTGACCGATGCGTTTCGGTGCCTTCCTCGCGCCGTTCCATGACCCGCGCGAGAACCCCACGCTCGCGCTGGAGCGTGACCTCGACCTGATCGTGCTGATGGACCGCCTGGGCTTCGATGAGGTCTGGGTGGGCGAGCACCACACCACCGGCTGGGAGTACGTCACAGCGCCCGAGATCTTTCTCGCGGTGGCGGCCGAGCGCACGCGCCATATCCGGCTCGGTACCGGTGCCGTGAGCCTGACCTACCACCACCCCCTGATGGTGGCGGACCGCATCGTGCTGCTCGACCACCTCACCCGGGGGCGGGTGAACCTCGGCGTCGGACCGGGCGGGCACCTGTCGGACGCGGCGATGCTGGGCGTACCGGCCGCAGAGATACGCGACCGCATGGAGCAGGCGCTCGAGGTGATAGTGCACCTGCTCACCAGCGCCGAGCCGATCACTGCGTCAGGACCCGGATGGGAACTGCACGACGCCGTGCTCCAGCTTCGTCCGTACCAGCGGCCCCACCCGCCGCTGGGCATTCCGAGCCTGGAGTCGCCGTTCGGCATGGCGCTGGCCGGCCGGGTGGGCGCGGCGCCGCTGTCGCTGTTCTTCGGGGCGTCCGACCTCGCGGCCCAGTGGGCGATCACGGAGGAGGCCGCAGAGCGCGCCGGGCGCGCCGCCTCGCGCGAGGACTGGCGCATCGTGGTGCCGGTGCACCTCGCCGAGAGCCGTGAACAGGCGATCGAGGAGGTCCGCACCGGCGGTGGCGAGTGGATGTTCGACTACGTGCAGGCGCTCACCGGCCGTCCTGCCCCGGTGGCCGGCCCCGCCAACCTCGCCGTGGACCAGATGATCGAGGCCGGGTCATGGGTGATCGGCACCCCGGATGACCTCATCGCGTTCATCCGTGGGCTCGAGGAGCGCACGGGCGGCTTTGGCACCTTCCTCTGCTGGGGGCACGAGTGGGCAGGCCCCGAGGCCACGCGGCGCTCGTACGACCTGCTCGCGCGCTTCGTGATGCCGGAGATGCAGGGGTCTCTCGACGGGCTCCGCGCATCCGGGGACATCGCACGGGCCGCGGCCGCGCACCTGCACGAGCAGCGCGTGGCCGGCGTGGACGCCGCGCGCGAGAAGAACGCGCGCGAGCGCAACGGCGGCTAGGCGGCAGGTGCCCGGCCGACCACTGCTGGTGGTGCGGCATGCCTCCTGGGAGGGGCCTCACCGCATCCTCGATGCATTCGATGGAGTGCCCGTGGTGATGCTCGAGGCGTTCGCGGCGGGGGCCGGGTGGCCGGCCCACGATGCGGTGCGTGGCGCCGTGCTCATGGGCGGGCCCATGAGCGTGAACGATGTAGCGGACTACCCCGGGCTCGACGCCGAGCTCGCATGGGTACGCGAGGGCCTGGCACGCGACCTGCCGATGCTCGGGGTATGCCTGGGCTCGCAGGTGATCGCGCGGGCAGCCGGGGCGGCAGTGGCGCCCGGACCGCGGGCGGAGATCGGCTGGCTGCCCGTGGAGGTCGCTGACTCGCGCGATCCGGTGATCGGCCCGCTGGCTCCCATGACCCCGACCCTCCATTGGCACGGCGAGGCCTTCGCCCTGCCGGAGGGCGCGACGCCGCTGGCGCGCTCGGCGATCACCCCGGTGCAGGCGTTCCGCCTGGGCAGCGCATGGGGCGTGCTCTTCCATCCCGAGGCGGACGCGGACCTCGTCGATCTCTGGCTGGCAGAACCCGTAATGCGGGCCGAGGCCGAGGCCGCGGTCGGCCCCGACTTCGAGGTGGCGCTGCGGGCGGGTGCTGAGCGCCACGCACCCGCGCTGGTGGAGCACAGCACCCGCGGCTTCGCCGCGTTCGCGGGCCTGTGCGATGGCCACCGCCGTTCCGCCCGCCCATAAGCCGCGCCGTTGATACGTTCGGCCCCGTGTCGTATGCACGCGCACGCCTGATGCTCGGAATCGCCGCTGTCGGGGCATGGGTGGTTGCATCCACGGTGTTCCTTGCGATCGGCGGCCCGGGCGCGCTGCCATCAGTGGATGCCCCCGCCAGTGACCAGGTGGCGGCTCTTGCCGCCGTGCTCGGCATCTACATCGCGGCGAGCCTGCCCTTTGATCTACTGGGGGGCCTGCTCCTCCCCCGCCGGTACGGACGCCCTCATCCCGGCACGGACGCGTTCGTGCTGGCGTGGGCTCGCGGAGTCCTTGTGCAGGCACTGGTGATGGCCGGGGCGCTCCTGAGCGTGATGGCCGCTGGCCGCGCAGGAGGCAGCGGAGCCGCCATCGCCGTGGTTGCGGTGCTTGCCGTGGCGATCGGAGTGGCGCGGCTTCCACTGGCGCGCCTCGTTGCCGACCTGTCGATCGAACCCGGGGGCAGCCCGGATGCCGTGATCGTGTGCGCGACCGATCCCGGATTCACTGGCGGCATTTCCGGAGCAGGCAACCGGATGGTCCTGCCGGCATCGTGGGCACGGCACCTCGGACCCGGCCTCGCAGTCGAGACGGACCGGCGACGGTGGGCCCTCGGCACGCCGTACGTGCTGGGCATTGCGGTGGCGGCGATGTGGACCACTGTGGGGGCAGCGGTGTCGTTTGTTCTGCCGGGGGCGGGCGTGCAGTCCGCAGGGGAACTGATCGCGGCTGGCGCCTGGTTCACCCTGTGGTCATTCGTCGGGCTCCTCGTGCTGCCATCGCTGAGTCGCCCGGCCGTCTACGCGGCCGATGCTGCTGCCCTGAATGCGCACCCCCATCAGGAGGTGGCCCGGGTGATCCGTGCGCTGGACGCGCTGCAGGATGATGAGCCTGAGCGCCCGGGCGGCGTCGAGGTGATCTTTCATCCAATCCCCTCGGCTGGCCGTCGCATCCGCCGACTCGGCGACACCAGATCCGGGGTCCGCCCGTGGCACGTCGCGCGCCTCGCCCTTCCGATGTCGTGGTGCATGCTGGGCCTTCTTGGTCGCGCGGTGCACTGCAACGCCGGGCGGCCTGAGATGTGGGTGCTGCTGCCCTCCGACTGAGAGCCCGCGGAGAGACGGCGCTAGGAGAGGCCGTCAACCACCTGAACGTTGCGGATGTCGAAGTCCTCCTCACCCCACGGGGCGTCGAGGAATGCCTCAGTGGTCTCGATCGCGATCGCCGGTGACGTGGCGCGCATGCTCATCACCAGCACGTTGGCGTGGTTGTACTTGCGCGCGAGCCGGGCGGTCTCGGCGTCGCCGCAGAGCGCGGCGCGAGCGCCCGAGACCTTGTTCGCCGCGATGCAGGCGCCGGTGCCGCTCCAGCAGAAGAGCACGGCGGCCTCGGCGTCACCCGACGTGACGGCCCGGGCCGTTGCCGCGCTGGCCTCGGCCCATTCGGTCTCATCGCCCTCGACGAGGGGCCCGTAGAGCGCGACCTCGTGGCCATGATCCTCGAGCCAGGCGACCACGGCATCGGTGACGGGCTCCCGCATGTCCGAACCCACGGCGATCCGCATGCCCTGAATGTACCCGGGCGGGGCCGCTACCGTGGAGCCCATGATTGTTCGGGGAGGCACATTCGGACCCGTGGCCACCAACACCTACGTGGTGGCCGACCGGGAGGGCGGGAGCGCGCTCGTCGTGGACCCGGCCGCCGGGAGCAGCCGCTGGGTGGCCGAGACGCTGGCGTCGCTGGGCGTCGAGCCAGTGGCCGTGCTCGACACGCACGGCCACTGGGACCACGTAGTGGAGAACCACGTATGGGATGAGCAGGGCCTCCCGGTATGGATCGGGCGCGGTGACGAGGGGTGGTTGGCTGCGCCCGCGCCGTTCAACCCGGCCCTGTTCGGAAACCCGCCGCCGACGCCGGGGGTCACCCCGGCGGCCATCCTCGAGGACGGCGACACGATCACGTGCGGGGACCTGACGCTCCAGATCATGGCCACGCCGGGGCACTCGCCGGGCTGCCAGGTGGCCTACGACGCCAACACGGGACAGGCGTTGGTAGGCGACCTGATCTTCGCGATGGGCATCGGGCGCACGGACTTTCCGGGAAGCAACCACGACGACATGATTCGGTCACTCGCGCGCGTCTTCGACGAGCTCCCCGGTGACACCGTCATCTACCCGGGCCACGATCGCTGGGGCGTCACGCTCGCCCAGGCCGAGCCCTACGCGAGGATGTTCATGTAGTTCGCCCTGCGGGGTGGCGGCGGCGCGATGGCGTGCCGCCGCGCAAGCGGGTACCGGCCCGACGCCGGGTGCCCATGGCACGAAGGAACGTGAGTGGCAGACGCAGTGACCAGAGATGAGGTGATCGCGGCACTCGACCGGGTGGTCGATCCCGAGCTGCACCGCAGCATCGTCGCGCTCGGCATGGTGGGATCGGTGGACGTCGACGGCCCGCGGGTCGGAGTCACGATCAAGCTCACGGTGGCGGGCTGCCCGCTGAAGGCCGAGATCCAGCGTCGCGTGAGTGAGGCTGTCGCCGCCCTTCCGGGAGTCGAGGGCGTGCAGGTGGGGCTCGACACCATGACGGATGAGGAGCGCGCCGGGGTGCGCGAGTCGATCATCGGGGGCCCGCGCAAGGACAGCCCGTTCACGGCCGACTCCCGCACGAAGGTGATCCTCGTGGCCTCCGGCAAGGGCGGCGTGGGCAAGTCGAGCATCACGTGCAACCTGGCCGTGGCCATGGCGGCTGCCGGCCACACGGTGGGCCTCCTCGACGCCGACGTCTACGGATACTCCGTGCCGCGCATGATGGGCGCGACGCAGCAGCCCGTGATGCTCGACGACCTCATCATCCCGGTCGAGAGCCACGGGGTGCGGCTCATGAGCATCGGGTTCATGACCGCCGATGACAACCCCGTGATCTGGCGCGGTCCGATGCTGCACAAGGCACTCACGTCGTTCGTGACCGAGGTGTTCTGGGACGATCCCGACGTGCTGCTGGTGGACCTTCCCCCGGGGACGGGCGATGTGTCGCTGTCGCTGGCGCAACTGCTGCCCGCCGCCCAGGTGCTCGTGGTCACCACGCCGCAGCTGACCGCGCAGCGCGTGGCGCGCCGGGCCGCTGCCATGGCCGACCGGGTGGAGCTGCCCGTGATCGGCGTGGTCGAGAACATGTCGTGGTTCGTAGCACCCGACACCGGTGCCCGGTACGAGGTCTTCTCAGGCGGCGGGGGCGCAGCGCTGGCGGCGGACCTCGGGGTTCCGCTCATCGGCCAGGTGCCGCTCGAATCCGACGTCGCGCGGGCCGGGGATGACGGCCTGCCGGTGGTCGCCGCCAGGCCGGACAGCCCCGCCGGGCAGGCGCTGGCGCAGATCGCCACCGCGGTGGCTGCCGCTGCGGGCGTTCCGCAGGCTCCGGGCATCCCCCTCGCCGCCGGGTAGACTCCGCATCGTTCGGGGGGCGCACCCGCGTCCGCGAAGCGATTGCCTGAGGAGACTCCGTTGGCCTACGTCATCACCGAGCCCTGCATCGGCACGAAGGACACCTCCTGCGCGGACGTGTGCCCGGTCGACTGCATCCACCCCGCGCCGGGTGAGGAGAATGCCGACACGGCCACGATGCTCTACATCGACCCGTCCGAGTGCATCGACTGCGACGCCTGCGTCGAGGCATGCCCCGTGGACGCCACGATGGCCGAGGACGACGTCCCCGCCCAGTGGGAGGTCTTCAAGGAGATCAACCGCGCCTACTACGAGCAGGGCGCGGACACCGGCGAGTCGATGGTGCAGGAGTACCTCTCCTCCCGCGGCTGACCCGCCCCCGATAGAACGACCGCGAAGGGCGCCCACGGGCGCCCTTCGTCGTTCTGCCCCACCGCGGTGACAGGCACCCCATCCACAGGCCTCCACCGTGCCCGAAACTCGCTTCGAGCGGGCAACTCGTGCCGAGTTCGCCACAGATGGTCACGGGCGGTCGCCCGTCGCCTCCGGCACGCGGCACGGGAGACTTGGATAGCACCATGGGACGACCCCACCGCAGCAACGGCGGGTGCGTGATCCAGCACCTGACCGTCCGGGGCAACAATCGGAGGCCGATCTTCCTCGACGATGTCGACCACCACGGCTTCCTGGCCGCGTGCGGACGCGTCACGGAGGAACAGGAGTGGCGGGTGCTCGCCTACTGCCTCATGCCCAACCATGTCCATCTGGTCCTCGGAGCAGACACCCCCCGGATATCGGCGGGGATGCGCGATCTGCTCGGGACGTACGCACGACGGTTCCATCGGCGGCACGGCACATCCGGCCACCTGTTTGGAGGACGCTTCCACAACGTCCCGGTCGAGGACGACCGCCAGGTGGCCGCCGTGGTGCGCTACGTGGCAACCAACCCGGTTCGCGCGGGCTTGTGCGAACGGCCGGCGGATTGGATGTGGAGCAGCTACGCGGCATCCGTCGGGGACCGGGATGCGCCCCGCTTCCTTGACCTCACCTGGCTGTGGGCGCTGCTTGGCCGCGACCCCGAGGTCGCCCGCGCTCACATCCGTGCCCTGATGCTTCAGCCCTAGCCACACGGATCACGCGCACAGCTGCGCATCCGTGCAACGCTGACCGGCGTTTCCCCTGCTGCGGAAACGTTTCGTCCCCTGTGGACACGGTGACAGGCACCGGGGTTAGTTGAGGCGCGCGGCCCGTATTTCGTCCAGCACCGATTCCGCCACGCGCAGTGCCAGGGAGGGCGGGGTCGTCGTGAGGAGGGAGCCGAGCAGGGCCTCGGCCTCATCGGGGCGGCCCAGTTCCACCAGTACCTCGGCCACGCGCACCCGCGGGGCGGGGTCCTCGGGGCTGATGAGCGCGAGCAGTTCGCAGCACCACAGCACATCATCGGGGCGCCCGCGACGGCGGTAGCTGCCCTCGAGGTTCAGCAGCATCCGGGTGACGGTGACCTGAGCGGAGACGGGCGCGAGGTGACCGGGTTCGAGGTCCACGCCCGCCACGTCGTGGATGAGATCCGTGAGCTCATCCACGGATCGCACGGCCCACCCGTGGAACGGATCGACATACCGCACACGGCCGCCGGCGAGCTCGGCCACGATGTAGTGGCCGGGCGTTGCGACGCCCACGATCTGCGCGCCGGTGCGACGGCCGATCGAGATCGCCAGCGCCGACAGCGCGATGGGCAGCCCGCGCCGGCGGCGCATCACCTGGTCGAGGAACGAGTTGCGCGGGTCGTCGTAGGTCTGCTCATCCCCCGAATAGCCCTCCTGCCGCAGTAGCTCGAAGACCGCAGAGGCGTCGTCAGGGCCCGCGAGATCGGCCAGCCGGTCAACCTCTGCGAGCCACCGCGTGGGGTCGACGCCCGGTCGCGCCTCCGCAGCGATGCGCAGGTTGGCCTCGGCCAGATCGGGTTCCGGAGCGCGCATGACCTCGGCCAGGCGTGCGCGGTTCTCCATGCTCATGGCGCGGCCCCCAGCGCCTCGGCCTGCGCCTCGTGCAGTGCGATTCGGCACAGCGACAGGGCGACCTGCCGGATCGCCTCGCGATCGGGCTCGTCCCGCACCATCGACGCCGCCTCGGCGAGGAGCTGTTCGGCCGGCGTTCCCGCCGCCGCACGCGCGGCCTGCGCGAGGAGGGGTCCGGCCACGGCGTCACGGCGCACCAGCGCCATCTCGGCCTGCGCCGCCAGCGTCACCACGCGAAGCGCATCCGCATCGCTCACGCCGCCACCTCGCCCAGCATGCGCAGCAGGGTGCCGCCGAGGACGCCATGCATTGCCGTTGCATCCCACCGCGCAACACGCGCTGACGTGCCCACCAGGTGCAGGGCCTGGGCGTAGTCGCCGTACGGCCGGTCCGATCCGAAGATGATCCGCTCCGGCGGGAGGGTGACGAGATCCGGAAGCGCGGCGATGGAGCTGTCGAAGACCACTTCGGGGTGCCCGGCCGTGGCAGCGGCGAGTGCCCGGTGATCGCCACGGCCGCCATGCGCGAGGATCAGGCGTGCATCGGGCACCCGGTCAAGGAGCCCCGCAAATGCTGGGCCGAGCGGCCGGGCGCCGAAGCCCGCGTGGAACAGCACCGGCCATCCCATGTCGGTGGCCAATCGCACCGCGGCGACGCAGGCGTCGCCCTCAGGGGCGAAGCGCTGCGCCACCGGGTGGAGCTTCAGGCCTCGTGCCCCCGCGGCCCGGGCCGTCTCCATGACCGCCTCGGCGTCGACCGCCGGGTCGATGCGGCAGAACGCGATCAGGCGATCGGGCCACTGCTCCGCAGCGGCCGTGACGCGCGCGTTGGCATCGCGGAACGCTCCTCCCGACCCCGGCTCGTCGGCCGGGAACACCACGGCGCGATCAATGCCGTTGCCGTCCATGTCCGCGATGAGGTCCTCCGGCGCGAGTGCGTGCCCGTCGCGGTCGATCCCGAGGTGCACGTGGGCATCCACGACCGCCGTCCCCGCCGGCACGACCACGGCGCGCCTGGCCCAGGCCTCGATCTCGGCCAGCGTCGCGGTGTCGACCCCCGCGGCGGCCAGCACCGACGCGTGCTGCCCCAGCAGGCGCTCGCTCACGGTATGCCGGCCTCGAACGCCTCGATCGCCGCGCGGACGTCCGCGGGAATGGGCGTGGCCCCGCCGGCGTCCCACGACTCGACGCCCACCACCACTGCCCTCGCGTCGGCCACGTGCTGAGCGCCATCCGCATCGATTCGCTCGAGCCGCACCTCCATCGTGTGGCTCGTCGTGCCGATCGCGCTCACGCGCACGAATGCCTCGACGTCATCCTCGAACCGCAGTGGCGCGTGGTACTCGACGGTCATGGAGCGGATCATGAAGAAGTGCCCGGGCTCGCCGAGCACCGGCACCCCCGCGGCGCGCCGGTAGTCGAGGACCGCCCGCTCGAGGTACCGGCCGTAGCGCCCGAAGTACACGACCCCGCCCGCATCGGTGTCGGCGAAGTCCACGCGGAAGCGCGTACTGAACACATACGGTGGGTGCGCGTGGTCGCTAGCCGACAACCCGGCTCTCCCCTCCGTCGATCATCACCGACGACCCGGTGATGAATGCCGCGCGATCAGAGGCGAGGAACGCCACGAGGTCGCCCACCTCGGCCGGGTCACCCACCCGGCCCGTGGGATTGCGCGACCCCCGCTCGGCGATCGCCGCGTCGAGGTCGGGGGCCGCTGACAGCAGTTCCCGCATGCGGTCGGTGAGGATCGGGCCGGGCAGCACGTTGTTCACGGTCACGCCGTCCCCCGCCACCTCGCGGGCCAGAGTGCGCACAGCGCCCGCGACCCCGGCCCGCGTGGCGTTGCTCAGCGCGAGGCCATCGATCACCTCACGCACGGATGTGCTCGTGATCGCGACGATGCGGCCCCAGCCCCGCTCGCGCATCCCGGGCAGCGCAGCGCGGATCAACCGCACGGTCCCGAGCAGGTTCTGCTGCACCGCCAGGTCCCAGCCCTCGTCGTCGGCGTCCACGAAGCGACCGGGGGGTGGACCCCCGGCGTTGGCCACGACGATGTCCACGGGACCGATCACCGCCTCCGCCCGGGCAACGGCGTCCGCAGGCCCGAGGGGATCGGACATGTCGGTGATGATCCCCTCGGCACGCGCCCCGCTCGCCCGGAGATCTGCGACCGCGGCGTCCACGCCTTCCGCGCCACGGGCTGCCACCACAACCTGCGCGCCCTCACGCGCCAGGGCTATCGCGGCAGCCCTCCCGATGCCCCGGCTGCCGCCGGTCACCAGTGCCACCCGTCCCGTGATCCCCAGATCCATTGCGCCCCCGCGCCCGCCCGTTTCCATGCCCCCGTGGACTCCGTCACCATACGCCCATGAGCACCGCCCAGATCGTGGCGCAGGCCGTGGGCGTCATCGGGATCGCGCTCCTCCTCGCGTCCACCCTCATGCGCACGCGCAGGATGCTGCTCGCCTTCGACGCCGCGGGCTCAACGGTGATGGGCGTGCACTGGGCACTGCTCGGCGGCACAGCGGCGATCGCCATCAGCGCCATCGTGGTGGTGATGGACCTGGCGGGCACGGATCCGCGCAGCGCGCGCGGGCGCGCCATCATCTGGCTCAGCATTCCCGTGACCGCGATCCTGATCATCGTGTTCTGGAGCGGGCTCGTGGATGTGTTCGCCGGGCTCGGCATGCTGGGAATCGCCGCATCGCGCCTCTCATACGGCCAGGTACGCCTCCGCGCGCTTGCCATGGCGGCGTGCATTCCGTGGATCGTCTACGGGGCGATCCTCCTGTCGATCCCGCAGATCGCCTTCAGCGCCCTGTACTTCATCGGCATGGGCGTGAGCATCATCCGCATCCGGCGCGGGCGGTGGCAGCCGCGCACGCCCGCCGCCGATGTGGCTATCCTCCCCGCCGATGGCTCCTAAGAAGAAGCCCAAGCGCGCCGGGGGACGGCGTGCCAACTATGCGCCGCTCGCCCATACGGTGGGCATCCGGCGCTTCTTTCCCTTCGGCTGGATCATGTGGGTGGGGGGCATCATGTTCGGCCTGCTCACCATCGCCATGGTCGTGGAGATCTTCATCGCCGCGGCTGCGGCCACCCAGGACGGCTACTGGGGAGATGTCTTCGGCGCCGTGCTGATGACGGGCCTCTTCGGCTGGATGACCTACCTCTTCGGCATCAGCCGCCTCAAGGACCTCTAGGCGCCACCGCGGGCCGGGGTGCCCGACCCAGTGCCTGCTCCCCGAACTGCGCCGGGCGATCCCGGGCGTCGCCAAGCGCCGCCCGCCGGTCAGCCCTCGTCGTCCTCCACCACGAGCGCGGCGCACGCAGCGTCTCCCTGTGCGCGCGCGGTCGCCCCCGCGAGCGTGGCGTCGGGGTTGAAGGCCGAGAGCACGCCGCGCCAGATTGCCCGATCAAGGCCGCACACGCGCTCGGGATCCACCTTGGCCATCTCCTCGAACGGGCATGCGCGGAGCGTGATGCGCCCGTCGTCGTTTGCACTGGCGCCGAAGCCGAAGCGGGTGAGCACTCCCACCACCCCGGCGACAGCGCCGGTCGTGGACGAATACGACGGGCTGCGCCCGGCCGCGCGCTCCGCCTCCCCGAGCTCACGACCGAACTCGTATCCCACCCGCTCGAGCACCTCCTGCGGGTCCTCTCCCGACCGGTCACTCATGGCCTTCAGAAGCAGCTCGGCCAGGAGGTCGTAGTGCTTGACCTCGAGGAGCGAGTCCTCCTCCGCCTCGGCAAGGGCGTAGAGCTTCGCCGGGCGGCCTGCCCCGGGGCCACTGCGCCCCGAGCGCCGCTGGAACTCGGCGCGGAGGAAACCCTGCTCGACCAGCTTGTCGAGGTGGAAACCGGCGAGTCGCCGCGTGATTCCCACTGCCTCCGCCACCTCATCCTTCCCGAGAAGCACGCCCGCTTCGCGCACGGTGAAGAACACCCTGCGCCGGGTGGGGTCGCCGAGAGCAGCGACGAGGCGCTGGATCTCCTGCTCGTCATTGGGAAGCGTTGCCGGATCGGTGGTCACAAGGGCGCTTTCAAGCGTTTTACACCGGTAAGGATAGGCCGGTCATGCGACGGCGCGAAGCCCGTCGCCATCGGCCCCCCGAAGCGGTTGATAGTTGCGGCAATAGACGTAACCTATAGAGCGTTCTGTGGCCATCCCAAGGAGCGCCCTACGTGTCGACGGCAAAGCCCGAGATCGACATCGACACCACATACAAGTTCGGCTGGCACGACCCGGCCAACTATGTGTTCGAGCCCAAGAAGGGACTGAACGCCGACATCGTCCGTGAGATCTCGATGCTCAAGGACGAGCCGGAGTGGATGACGAAGTTCCGCCTGCGCTCGCTCGAGATCTTCGAGAGCCGCGAGATCCCCGACTGGGGCGGCGATCTCTCCGAGCTCGATTTCCAGGACATCTACTACTACATCAAGGCCTCCGACCGGCAGGGCCGCTCATGGGACGAGGTGCCGGACGACATCCGCAACACCTTCGACCGCCTGGGAATTCCCGAGGCCGAGCAGAAGTTCCTCGCCGGCGTCTCGGCGCAGTACGAGTCGGAGGTCGTCTACCACTCGATCCGCGAGGACCTCGAGCAGAAGGGCGTCATCTTCTGCGACACCGACACGGCGCTCCGTGAGCACGAGGATCTGTTCCGCGAGCACTGGGCCACGGTGATCCCCCCGGGTGACAACACCTTCTCCGCGCTCAACTCGGCGGTCTGGTCGGGCGGATCATTCATCTGGGTGCCCGAGGGCGTCGAGGTGGAGATCCCGCTCCAGGCCTACTTCCGGATCAACGCCGAGAGCATGGGCCAGTTCGAGCGCACACTCATCATCTGCGAGCCGAACTCCTACGTGCACTACGTCGAGGGATGCACGGCACCCACCTACTCCGCCGACTCCCTGCACTCCGCGGTGGTCGAGATCATCGTGAAGAAGGGCGCGCGCTGCCGCTACTCGACCATCCAGAACTGGTCGAACAACGTCTACAACCTCGTCACCAAGCGTGCCGCGGCGTACAAGAACGCCGTCATGGAGTGGATCGACGGCAACCTCGGCAGCAAGCTCACCATGAAGTACCCGGCGGTGTGGATGGTGGGCCCGCGCGCCCGGGGCGAGGTGCTCTCGGTGGCCATGGCCAGCGAGGGCATGCACCAGGACGCCGGCGCCAAGATGGTGCACGTCGCGCCCGACACCTCAAGCACGATCGTCAGCAAGTCGATCTCGCAGGGCGGAGGCCGCACCAGCTACCGCGGGCTCGTGAAGGTGGAGCCCGGAGCCCGGCGCGTGAAGGCCTCGGTGGTGTGTGACGCGCTGCTCCTCGACGAGGACAGCCGTTCCGACACCTACCCCTACATGGACATCCAGGAGGAGGACACCTCCATCGGCCACGAGGCCACCGTCAGCAAGGTGGCCGACGACCAGATCTTCTACCTCATGAGCCGCGGGCTCAGCGAGGAGGAGGCCATGGCCATGATCGTGCGCGGCTTCATCGAGCCCATCGCCAAGGAGCTGCCGATGGAGTACGCCGTCGAGCTCAACCGCCTCATCGAGCTGCAGATGGAGGGCTCCATTGGCTGAGGCCCCCGCATGGGCTGCAGAGGCCCGCGACGAGGCCGTCGCGGCGCTCGACGCCCTGCCCGTGCTCACCGGCACCGAGGAGGAGTGGCGCTTCACGCCGCCCGCCGAGCTCGGCATGAACGGTGACGACGCCACGGGTGGCACTGCCTCGGGGACCATCGACCTGCCCGCTGCTGCGGGCCGATCTGCCCGGCTGGCATTCATCGACGGCGCGCCGGCGCCGGCGGAAGTGGCCGACCTGCCGGAGGGCGTCATCGTGGCGGAGCTCGGCGAGGCCCTTGCTGCGCACGAGGACCTCGTGCGCGATCGCCTGTACTCGCTCGCCGGGCTCGACGACCGCCCGGGAGCGCTCAACGCCGCCAGCTGGGATGCCGGCACCTTCGTGTACGTGCCACGCGGCGTGGAGGTCACGCTCCCCGTCGAGACGATCCTCACGGCCACCGGCGCCACCGGCCGGGTGTTCGGCCGCACGCTGGTGATCGTGGAGGAGGGCGCGCGGGCGACGGTCATCGACCGCTACCTCTCCCCCGACCTCGACGGCGCCGTGCACGCGTCCAGCGTCGTGGAGCTCTTCGTCGCCGACGGCGGGGAGCTCGAGCACGTCTCCTACATCGGCTGGGGCCGGGGCGTGCGCCACCAGGCCACGATCCGCGCGGCGGCCGGCAAGGATGCCCGCGTGCGGTCGGTCAACGTGACCCTCGGCGGCGACATCGTGCGCGTCGAGCCGACGATGTACTGCCGTGGGAGCGGCGCCGACGCCCGTGCCCTGGGGCTCTACTTCGCCACCGGCTCGCAGCACTTCGAGCACCGCGTGGTGTCGCGCCACGAGGCCCCGCAGGCGTATTCGAACCTGCTCTACAAGGGCGCGATCCAGGACACCGCCCACACGGTGTTCTTCGGCAACCTGGTGGTGCCGCCGGGTGCGCCGGGCACCGACGCCTACCAGACCAACCGCAACCTCATCCTCAACGAGGGCGCGCGCGCCGACACCATCCCGTTCCTCGAGATCGAGACGGCCGAGGTGAAGTGCTCGCACGCCGGCGCTGTGGGCCGCGTGGACGACGAGCAGCTCTTCTACCTCATGAGCCGCGGCGTCCCCGAACTCGAGGCCAAGCACCAGATCGTGTACGGGTTCTTCCAGGAGGTCCTCGACGAGATCTCGTTCGATGAGCTCCGCGATGAGCTCGCCGACGCCGCCCGCGCCAAGGTCCGATGAGCATGGTGGACGTCATTCCTGCCGGCGATGTCCCGCCGGGCACCATGGTGCGCGTCGAGGTGGAGGGCCAGCCCATCTGCCTCGCCAACGTCAACGGCACGTTCCGTGCCGTTCATGACACGTGCACGCACGGCATGGCATCGCTCACCGCCGGCTGGCTCGACGCGGACATGGACCGCGTCGAGTGCCCGCGGCACGGGGCCTACTTCCGCCTCTCCGACGGGGCGGCGCTCACGCCGCCGGCCACCGCGTCGCTTCCGGTGTACGCCGTTGAGGTCCGAGACGGCCGCGTCATGATCGACCCCGTGCCCAGTACCCCGCATCCATTCGACACCCCGCAATGACAGCGAAGGAGAATCGCTTCCGTGGCTGACCCCATCCTGAAGATCGAGGGCCTCGAGGTGGCCGTCGAGGACAAGCCGATCCTCAAGGGCGTGGACCTGGAGGTTCCGCAGGGGGAGGTGCACGCGCTCATGGGCCCGAACGGCTCGGGCAAGAGCACCCTCGCCTATGCCCTGGCCGGGCATCCGCGCTACGAGATCACCGGCGGCTCGGTGTTCTTCGACGGCAAGGACCTCGCCGAGATGGAGGCGGATGAGCGGGCGCAGGCCGGCCTCTTCCTCGCCATGCAGTACCCGGTCGAGGTGCCCGGGGTGTCGGTCATGAACTTCCTGCGCAGCGCCGTCAACGCCACGCGCGGCGAGGAGATCCCGGTGCGGGAGTTCGCCAAGCTCTTCAAGGAGAAGAGCGCGCTCCTGCAGTTCGACCCCTCATTCGCCGACCGCTACCTCAACGAGGGGTTCTCCGGCGGCGAGAAGAAGCGCCACGAGATCCTGCAGATGGCCCTGCTCGAGCCGAAGTTCGCAATCCTCGACGAGACCGACTCCGGCCTCGACGTCGACGCCCTGCGCATCGTCTCCGAGGGGGTCAACGCCCAGCGTGGTCCCGACCTCGGGGTGCTCATCATCACGCACTACACGCGCATCCTGAACTACATCACGCCGGACGTCGTGCACGTGATGTACGAGGGCCGCATCGCGAAGACGGGTGGCCCCGAGCTGGCCGAGCAGCTCGAGCAGGAGGGCTACGTGGGCTTCGGCTCGACGGAGCCCGCCGCAGCGCCGCGCTAGGGGCCGGATGGGGAACTCCGCACAGCACACGCTGGACGCGCAGGCACTTCGCGCGGAGTTCCCCATCCTGACCTCCCCCCGCGCCGACGCGCGCGAGCTGCACTACCTCGACTCCGCGGCCACCTCGCAGAAGCCCCGGCGGGTGCTGGACGCCATGGACGCCTACTACCGCGAGACGAACGCGAACGTGCATCGCGGGGTGTACGAGATGGCCGCCGAGGCCACGGCGCGGTTCGAGGCCGGCCGCGACGCCGTGGCCCGGCTGGTCAACCACCCGCGCGAGGCCACGGTGTTCACCAAGAACGCCACGGAGGCCATCAACCTGGTGGCGTGGGCCTGGGGGGCGCGCGAGCTCGGCGAGGGCGACGAGGTGCTCGTCACGCTCATGGAGCACCACTCCAACATCGTCCCGTGGCAGATCGTGGCCGGCATCACCGGCGCCACGGTGCGCTTCTGCCCCGTCACCCCGGGCGGCGATCTCGACCTGGACGCCATGCGCGACATGATCGGCCCCCGCACGCGCATGGTGGCGGTGGTGCACGTGTCGAACACGCTCGGCACCATCAACCCGGTCGAGGAGATCGTGGCCATGGCCCACGCGGCCGGCGCGCTCACCATGGTGGACGCCACGCAGAGCGTGCCCCACATGCCTGTCGACGCCGCGGCCATCGGAAGCGACTTCCTCGCCTTCACCGGCCACAAGATGTGCGGGCCCACCGGTATCGGCGTGCTCGCCGCCGCGCCGGAGCGCCTCGAGGCCATGGAGCCCTTCCTCGGGGGCGGCGAGATGATCTCGGACGTCACCACCGAGGGCTCATCCTGGAATGAGATCCCCTGGAAGTTCGAGGCCGGCACGCCGCCGATCGCCGAGGCCGTTGGCCTCGGAGCTGCCGTGGAGTTCCTTGAGCAGGTCGGGATGGAGAACATCCGCGCGCACGAGATGGAGGTCGCGCGCCAGATGCTCGACGCCCTCGATGAGGTGCCGGGGCTCACGGTGCACGGGCCGGGGGACATCGGGCGCCGCGGGGCATCGGTGAGCTTCACCCTCGACGGCGTGCACCCGCACGACATCGGCCAGTTCCTCGACACCCGGGGCGTGTGCGTGCGCGCTGGCCACCACTGCACCAAGCCCCTCATGCGCCACATTGGGGTGCAGAGCACCGCGCGCGCGAGCGCCTACCTCTACACCACCGAGGACGACATCCTGGCGCTGCGCGATGCCCTCGTCGCCTGCCGCGACTGGTTCGGGGCCGCCTGATGGGTGCGCTCGACGACCTCTACCAGCAGCTGATCCTCGATCACTACCGCAACCGCCGCGGCCGGGGGCGAATCGACGGGGCATCCGCCTCGGTGCACGAGCACAACCCGGTGTGCGGCGACGAGTGCTTCCTCGACATCCTCGTGGTCGACGGACGCATCGCCGAGATCAGGGCGGATGGCGATGGCTGCTCCATCTCGCAGGCGGCGGCGTCGATGCTCACCGAGGCAGCGCAGGGCCGCGAGCTCGACGAGGCGCTGGACCTGGTCGAGCACTTCCGGCTGATGATGCACGGTGAGGCCGCACCTGACGAAGAGCTCCTCGGCGACGCCATCGCCCTCGAGGGCGTCGCGAAGTATCCGGTGCGCGTCAAGTGCGCTTTGCTCTCATGGCTTGCACTGCGTGACTGCATCGCCGACTATCGTGAGACCGTCGCGACGGGAGGATGACCATGGTGAACCAGGACGACATCCGCGAGGCAATGAAGCAGGTCGACGACCCCGAGCTCGGCATCAACGTCGTCGATCTCGGACTTCTCTACGGCGTCACCGTCGATGAGGCCACGGGTGGCGTGAACCTCGAGATGACGCTCACCTCGATGGGCTGCCCCCTGACCGACCAGATCATCGCCGACGTGCGCAAGTACGTGGAGCCTCTCGACGGCGTCACATCCGTGGATGTCAATTGGGTGTGGGACCCGCCGTGGGGGCCGGACAAGATGACCGACGACGGCAAGCTCATGATGAAGGTCATGGGCTATGGCTGAGTCAGCCGCCGAGGCGCCTGACCGCCCGCTCACCCTCGAGGAGAAGAAGGCAGCCGCCCGCGAGCGGGCGCGCGCGGCGCGTGAGGCGCCCCCGCAGGGGGCGGGAGCAGGGCTTGAGGTCACCGACGCCGCCGCGGCCTACATCCGTGAGTGCGCCGACCGCGAGGGCATGGGCCACGCCGTGCGGCTGCGCATCCACGCCGGCGGGTGCTCGGGGCTCGAGTACTCCATCGACCTCGTGCCGCAGGGCACCGTTGCCGACCCGTCCGAGCGCGAGATCACCAGCAACGGCGTCACGGTCTTCCTCGACCTCAAGAGCGCCATCTACGTGAGCGGGTCGGTGATCGACTACACCACGTCGCTCATGCGACGCGGCTTCGTCATCAGCAACCCCAACGCCACAAGCACCTGCTCCTGCGGCGACTCCTTCGGGGTCTGAGCGGCACCGGCCCGCCGGCGGGCCTCTAGCGCACCGGCACAGCCACCCCGTCTGGTGATGCCTGCCCCGGCGTGTCATCGATCGGACGGGCATCCAGCAGCAGCACGCCGGCCGCCGGCACATGGCCGGTGGCCTGCGTGGCGGCGACGAACGCCTGCGGCACCGGTGCGTTGCGCTGCCAGGCCACCAGGTACGGGTACGGGTTGACGCTGTCGCCATCCCCGGGGTGGATCTCGAAGTGCAGGTGGGGCGGCGTCGTGATGGCCTGCCCGGTGTTGCCGACGAATCCGATCACCTGCCCGGCGCGCACGCGCACGCCATCGGCGATTCCGGGGGCATACGCCGAGAGGTGCGCGTAGTAGAAGGCGTTCCCGGCCATGTCCGTCAGCCACAGGCGGTTGCCGCCCAGGGTGTTGACCCCCACCTTCGACAGGATCCCGTCCGCCACCGCCACAAGGGGCGTGCCCATCGGCGCGAAAAGATCGGTGCCGTGATGCCAGCCGGTGCCCGCCCGGGGCGCCCCGTAGTCGTCCCCGTACCCGACGCCGTCACCCAGCACCGGAAATGCATATCCCTGCGTGGATGCCACGCCCATCACCGGGCCGGGGTCACGGCGCGGAAGCCCGAGCGACGGGGATACCACACCGCCGGCAGAGGTCGAGCCGACCGGCACATCCCCCACGGCACCGCCTGTCGTGGGTGCCGTGGGGAGCGGAAGCCCTGCCGGCGGGGCGCCCGTGATTCCATCGGCCGAGGGCGTCGCTGCTCCGGGTGCGGAGGGAGCGCTGCCGGGGTCGGGCGATGGCGAGTCGGGGACGGCGCCGCCGGTGGCCGCCTCCACCCGGCCCACCACCAGCTGCGTGCCGGGGGCGAGGCCGCTTGCCGGGTCGGTCACCTCGATGCGCACGCCGTTCGCCGTCACCGCTCCATCCGCGACCAGGCGCTCCATCATCACCATGGTCCCGACGCCGGGGATATCCACTCGGCCGCCCGGTGCCTCGTCCACGGGCGCGCCCAGCACAGAGATGTCCGCCGCCCACTCCGTGACTCCCGCCGTGGTGGTGGCGCCCAGGGTGTCGGATCGCACGGCGATCCGCATGGCGGTGATCACCACGCGGCCACCGAGCAGGGACACGCCCGAGGCATCGGCGGTCGCCGCGGCCAGCTGCCCCTGCCCCCGCGGGCCGGCCACCGCGCGCACCGACACCGTGCCGCCGTTCGCCACCGCACCGGTCGGCTGGCCCGACGCCGTCCGCGTCGGGAACCTGGGGCCGGCCGTGGCGGACGCCACGCCCCCGTCCGGCAGGATCACCCCGATGGCCTTGGCAGCCGGGTCAGCGGGGCCGGGCGCCACCGCCGTGCCCCCAATGAGCATCCCGCCGCCCACGGCGAGTGCGATGAGGCCTGCGAGCAGGGATTTTCGCCCTCGGAGCACCCCCCGATTGTGGACACCGCCCCGGACGGGATCAACGCGAAATGCAGCGCCGTGTCACGTGCAACCGGGATTTCCCTGCTCCGCCCCGATTCGTGAAAGGGTCGGAGGCCGTGCGGCCCGTTAACGGCACATCCTCCCGACGCCTCCTTGCCACCCTGCTGGCGGGCGTCATCCTCGCCTGCGGCATCGGCGCGAGCCCCGCGCTGGGCGACCCCGCCGCCGTCGCAGCGAAGAAGCGCGAAGTCCGTGCGCTGAAGGCGAAGCTCGATGCGATCGGTGCGCGCGTCGGGGCAGCCGCTGAGCGCTACAACGGCGCGCGCTGGCGACTCACGGTCATCAAGGGGCGGCTCGTCAAGAACCAGAAGGTGCTCGAGCGTGCGATCGCCGACCTCCGCGCATCGCAGCGCATCCTCGGCGACCGGCTCAACGCCCTGTACCGGCGCCCGGAGCCCAGCCTCGTCGAGGTGCTGGTGCAAAGCGGCAGCCTGACGGACGCCATGGCGGAGATGGAGGGCATCGAGCGCGCCGGTACCGAGGACGCCCAGGTTGTGGGCAAGGTCCGCCACTTCCGCGATCGCACGCTGCGCGTGCGGCGCGAGCTCGCGAAGGATCGTGAGTCCGCGAAGGTCGAGGTGCGCAAGGCGGAGGCCGAGAAGCGGCGCGTCGAGGCCATCCTCGCCGAGCGGCAGCGCCTGCTGAACAGCGCCCGCGCCGATCTCCGGCAGGCGATCGCCAACGAGCAGGCACGGCGCGCGGCGCAGGCACGGTCGCTCGCGTCATCCGGCTACACGCCATTCAACGGGCCCCTCCCCGACGGCGCGGGCAACGCCGAGGCGGCGCGAGTGGCACTGGGCTTCCAGGGCGTCCCCTATGTGTGGGGCGGCGAGTCACCGTCCGGATTCGACTGCTCGGGGCTTGCCACCTACGCCTACCGCCAGATCGGCAAGAGCGTTCCCCACTACACGTTCGCGATCTGGGGGGCATTCCCGCAGGTGCCATATGACCAGCTGCAGGCCGGTGACCTCGTGTTCTTCAGCGGTCTCGGACATATGGGGATCTACATCGGCGGCGGGAACTTCGTGCATGCCCCGCAGACGGGCGACGTCGTGCGCGTGGCGTCGATGGCCAGCCGGTCGGGCAACTACGTGGGGGCCGTCCGCCCGTAGGCGCTGGCGGTGTCCGACCCGGCAGTACCCGGGACGGAAACGTGACACCATCTCGGCGTGCTTCCCGAGTTCGGGTCCGTCGGCCCATTCACGTTCTACTCGTTCGGCCTCATGGCCGCGCTCGCCATCGTCGTCGGCGCAGTCTTCCTCGCGATAGACCTGCGCCAGCGCGGGCTCGACCCGTCATTCAGCATCGAGGTGGCCCTGGCCGCAGGGATCGGCGGCTTCCTCGGCGCCCGCGTCTACTACGTGATCGAGCACTGGGGCGAGCCCGGCGAGGGGCTCTTCTCGAGCGCCGGCCTCGTCTGGTACGGCGGGGTGGCGGGCGGGTTCATCGCCGTGATCCTGGTGGCCCTGTGGCGGCGCATGCCAATCGGCCTGCTTGCCAACATGGTCGCGGCGCCACTGGCGATCGGCTACGCCATCGGACGCATCGGCTGCCAGCTCGCCGGTGACGGTGACTATGGCGACGTCACCACGCTGCCGTGGGGCATGTCATATCCCGAGGGCACCGTGCCGACCACGGAGATCGTTCACCCCACCCCGGTCTACGAGACCCTCGCGGCCCTCGTGATCTTCTGGATTCTCTGGCGCATGCGCGGAAGGCTCACCGCCCCTTGGTCGCTGTTCGGCCTCTACCTCGTGCTGATCGGCATCGAGCGCTTCCTCGTGGAGTTCGTGCGTGCCACGCCGGTGGTTGCCGCCGGCCTCACCACGGCGCAGATCATCTCGATCGTGCTCGTCCTTGTCGGCGGAGCGATCCTCTGGCGCACATGGAACCGCCGTGGCACGGCATGGGCGGGTGGCGCAACCGCCTCCGCCGGTGACGCCTAGGCGGGGGAGCCACCCCCGGGCACCCACAGCACGTCCTGCTCGCCCGCCGCGCGGTTGGCGCCCCGGGCGAGGATGAAGAGCAGGTCGGACAGGCGGTTGAGGTAGGCGATCACGTTCTCGCCCACCGCACCCGTGGGCTCATGATCGGCGAGCATGACCACCGCGCGCTCGGCACGCCGGCACACAGTGCGCGCCACGTGCAGCTGGGCGGCGGCCGGGGTGCCACCCGGCAGCACGAAGCTGGTGAGGGGCTCCAAGTCGTCGTTGATCTGATCGCACCACGCCTCGAGCCACGCGATGCGCGCAGGTGCGATGCGTAGGCGGGTGTCCTCCGACTCGGGGTCCACCGGCACGGCGAGGTCGGCACCCACGTCGAACAGGTCGTTCTGCACCTGCCCCAGGCGCTCGTCCCATCCGTCGGGAAGCTGCGAGATGCGCACCACGCCCACCTGGGCGTTGAGCTCATCGACCTCGCCGTAGGCGTTCACGCGCAGGTGATCCTTGCGGACCAGCGTCATGTCGCCGAGGCGGGTGTCGCCCTGGTCGCCCTGGCGCGTGTAGATCTTGGTCAGGTTGATGCCCACGGGCGCCACCATAGACGGATCCGCGGTCGGCACGGTGCCCCTACGGCCGCGCAGCGCGGCGCGCCCGCCACGGGTGCGGACGCCCCGCGCACCTACCCGCTGGGCAGTGCGTCACCGGCCCACGCCCGGGCGAAGGCCTCTGCGCTGCACGCATCGTGCACGCGGCCCATCAGCTGCTCTTCGCGGACCGCCACCAGGAGGTCCGACAACCACGGCCCCGGCGGCCGATCGAGGAGCGCCGCGAGCTCCGCGCCATCGAGCGGGGGGCGAATGGGCTCCATCGCCGAGATGCGCAGGTGCGCCGCCAGCATGTCGCGGGCAAGGGCGACGTGGCGGGTGATCTGGATCGGGGTGGTGCGCGGGCCGTTGGTGGCGCGGCGGTCGGCCACCGACAGGACGATGGCCTCCACCGGGTCGGGTGCCACACGCCTGAGGTAGCGGTCGTACTGGACCAACGTGAGGGGCTGGCGGTGCACCATGAAGCCCAGCACCAGGTGGTCGCGCACTCCATGCACCACGAACTCGCGCAGGCGGTTGGACGTCTTCATGCGCCGGAACCACGCGTCAGCCATGTCGGCGCCACGGCGGTCGTGGCCGATGAACGTGATCCGCCCGGAGTCCATCACGCCACGCGTCTCCGCCTTCGCCATGTCATGGAGGAGCGCCGTGAACCGCAGGGCCTCGCCGCGCGTGAGGTCATCGGCCAGCGGAGCCGATAGCGACGCCGCAACCACCGGGGCGTCGGACCGGAAGACCTCCTCCGGATCGCGCTCGATCGCCACCACGGTGTCGAGGACCTCGAGCGTGTGCCCGAGCACGTCGAGGTGGTGGTACTCGCTCTGGTCCACCCCGCGGCAGTCGTCGAGCTGCGGGATGAGACCACCGAGGCCACCGAGCGAGTCGAGGGCCCGCACCGCGCGCCCGGGGTCCGGCGCCGTGATGATGCGGGTGAACTCCTCCATCGCGCGCTCCCCGGGCACATCCGCCAGGCGGGGCGCAGCCTGCTGGGCGGCCGCCGCGGCGGCGGGGTCGATGACGAAGTCGAGTGCGTCGGCGATACGGGCCAGCCGAAGCACGCGCACCGGGTCATCCGTGAGGGCCGTGGGCGACACCAGCGCGAGGCGGCCCGCTGCCAGATCCGCCAGCCCTCCGTGGCGATCGATCACCGTGCCGTCCCCGCCCACCGGGAGCGCGAGAGCGTTGATCGTGAAGTCGCGGCGCGAGAGATCATCGTCGAGCCCCTCGCCGAGCACGGGCATGATGTCCACCTGGCATTCGAGGCTCCCGCCGCTGACCCGCCACGCCCCGAATTCGCGGGAGAGCGCGAAGCGCGATGCCCCGTGTTCGCGGGCCAGCGCCGCGGCCTCGGCGGCGGGGTCGCCCTGCGTGATGACGTCCAGATCGGCCACGGGTCGGCCGAGCAACGCATCGCGCAGCCCTCCACCCACCACCCACGCCGGTGCCTGCAGCGCCGCCAGCGGGGCGGTGAGCAGGCCGGCGTCGAGGCGCCCGCTCACCCCGTGGCGATCCGCGCTACGCGGGGGCTCACGCCGCACGTGACCTCGTATGAGATTGACGCGCGCCGCCGGGCGATCTCCTCGGCCGTGATCCGCTCGCTGCCCTGCCTGCCGAGGATGACCACCTCCTCCCCGCCGCGCTCGTCCGCCTCCGGGCCGAGATCAACCGCGATGAGGTCCATCGACACCGTCCCGACCACTGGCACGCGCCGGCCCCCCACCAGCACCTCGTCGTTGTTCGACAGGTCCCGCGAGAAGCCGTCGGCATACCCCACCGGGATGATCCCCACCCACGTCCCGCGCGCGGCACGCCACGTGCGCCCGTACCCCGCACTCATCCGCGACGTGAACGGCTTCACGGTGGCCAGACGCGAGTGCCAGGCCATCACGGGGACCAGATCGTCGTCGGTCGGGTCGCCGCCGAACGGAGAGCACCCGTACAGCGCGATTCCGCACCGCACCATGTCGAAGGCCGCATCCGGGTCACGGAGCGTGGCGGCGCTGTTGGCCGCGTGCACCTGGATCCCCGGGAATCGCTCGCGGAACTCCGGCACCACCTGCCGGAAGCGCACGAGTTGCTCGCGCATGAATCCCGCCTCCGGGCCCTCCCGCTCGTCCGCCGTGGCGAAGTGGGTCATGAGGCCGACCACCTCGACCCCGGCGGCACTCGCGGCGTCCGCGAGGGCCCGGGCATCCTCCGGGGCGACGCCGAGGCGCCCCATGCCGGTGTCCACCTCCACGTGCACGCGCGCCGGGCGATCCGCCGTTGCCGCCGCCGCGATGCCCTCCACGCCATTCGGGTCGCCCACCACCACCTCGCAGCGAGCGGCCAGCGCGCGCTCGAAGCCTGCGCCTGCGAGGGGACTCATGATGAGGATGCGCGCATCCAGGCCGCCGAGGCGGAGCTCTTCGGCTTCCTCCACGCTGGCCACGGCCAGGCTCCCGGCACCGCCGTCGAGCGCGGCGTACGCGGAGTCCACGGCGCCATGGCCGTAGCCGTTGGCCTTCACGACGGCCATCAGCTCCGCCCCGCCGGCGGCGCGCGCAAGCCGCGCGGCGTTGTGGCGCAGGGCCTGGAGGTCGATCACGGCCGTCGAGCGCGCTTCGCTCATGTCGTCCCCCCGTCCGCGCCCGGGCCCCCACCTGCGAGTGCCGCGGGCAGCGCCTCGATGATGTCAGTGGCGATCGTGCCATCGCCGCGCCCGGCGAGAGCACCCGCGCGTGCGTGCAGCGCTGCAGCGCAGATGGCCGCACCCGCGGCCTCCATGCCCCGGGCCAGGAGCGCACCGATCACGCCGGACAGCACATCGCCCGACCCCGCGGTGGCAAGGGCGGAGGTCCCCCCCTCGAGCACCATGGGGAGTTCGCCCGGGGCACACACGATGGTCCCCGGCCCCTTGAGCAGGATGGCGGCGCCCGATCGCGCGCACAGTTCGCGCGCAGCTGCCAGGCGGCCGGCCTCGACCTCCTCGCGCGTGGCCCCGAGCAGGCGCGCCGCCTCACCCGCGTGGGGCGTGATCACCGTCGGCGCGGGACGCGAGCGCAGGGCGGCGAGATCATCCCCCAGGTGCCACAGGCCGTCGGCGTCGAGCACCACCGGCAGCGCGATCCCCGCCAGCACCGCGCGGACGAGCGGGGACGTGACCCCCTCGCGACCGAGGCCCGGTCCGAGCACCACCGCACCGACGCGCGCGGCCTGCACCATGATCGCGTCAACCGCCGCGGGGGACATCCCGTCGTCGCCTGCCACGCCCGTGACCATGACCTCGGGGGTGCCGATCGCCACCTCGGCGCGCACAGACTGCGGCACGCATGCCACCACGATCCCGGCGCCGGAGCGCAGCGCCGCGCGCGTGCTGAGGCGAGCGGCACCACTCAGCCCGGGTGCGCCGGCAACCGCCAGCACGCCCCCGGCGCGGTACTTGTCGTCATCCGCGCGTCGCGGCGGGATGGCGGCGATCACGCCGTCGGTCGCGAGCCAGGCCGCGGGCTCGGGGCGGATCTCACGGGGAATGCCGATATCGGCCACCACCACGCGCCCGGCCATCTCGCGCCCCGGCGCCACGCGCAGCCCGACCTTATCGGCGGCGAACGTGACAGTCAGATCGGCGCGCATGGCGGGGCCGGGCGCGGCCCCGGAATCGGCATCAACCCCGGTCGGCATGTCGAGTGCCGCCACCGGTGCTCCCGATGCACGCACGGCCTCGACCGCCTCGGCAACGCCCCCGCGGGGTGCGCCCGCGGTGCCGGTGCCGAGCAGGGCGTCCACGATCACGCGCGTGCCCGAGCGCAGGTCATCCAGGTCCACCTCGCCCACCGCAATGCCCGCCTCGATCGCCCGCGCCGTCATCAGGGCCCCGTCAGGAGTCTCCGGCTCGCGGCCCCCGGGGGCCTGCACCCGCACGTCCCATCCGGCCGCCGCGAGATGCCGGGCGACGACCACCCCATCGCCCCCGTTGTTGCCCGGGCCGACCAGCACGGTGGCCGCCGATCCGGGCGGGAACGCCGCGATGATCTCGCGGGCGGCCAGGGTGCCGGCCGTCTCCATGAGCACCTCGCCGGGGATCCCACCGGCGATCGCGCGCGCGTCGGCGTCCCGCACGGCGGCGGCGTCGAACAGCGGGCGCATCCCGGGCATCGTCGGCACGCCCGACATCCTATTGACGTGGCGAGGCGCCCCTCAGGATCGCCACCGCGGCCGCCATTCCGCGGGAGTGGGTGAGCGACAGCATCACCTCCACGACTCCGAGGTCTCCCGCGCGCCTCAGGCAGCGCCCCGCGAGGATCGCCGTGGGTGCACCGCGCCCTCGCACGACCTCCACCTCGTGCCACCGGGTCATGCCGATGCCGAGCGCCTTGCCCACCGCCTCCTTCGCGGCGAAGCGCGCGGCGAAGTGCTGCGGTGGGTACTTGCGGGAGGTGCAATACGCCTCTTCGGCCTCGGTGAAGCACCGCTGCGCGAACCGGGGGTGGCGCTCCAGGGCGCGCTCGATGCGATCGATCTCGATGAGGTCGATGCCGACGCCCACGATGCCCGCGCCCATGGGCGGGGTCATTCCACCGTGACCGTCTTGGCGAGGTTGCGCGGCTGGTCCACGTTGAGCCCCCGGGCACGTGCCACCGCGTATGCGAACAGCTGCAGCGGTACCACGGCGAGCACGGCCGCGAGGAGGGGTGGCGTGCGCGGCACGAACATGACCGCATCGGAGTGCGCGGCGATCTCCTCATTGCCGGCGGTGGCAACGGTGATCACCTCGGCGCCGCGTGCCCGCACTTCCTGGATGTTCGAGACGACCTTGTCGAACACGTGGCCGTCGGTGGCCACGACGACCACCGGTGAGCCCTCCTCGAGCAGCGCGATGGGCCCGTGCTTCATCTCGCCGGCCGGATAGGCCTCGGTCGGCACGTACGAGATCTCCTTGAGCTTCAGCGCGCCCTCGTACGAGACCGGCATTCCCACATGGCGCCCCAGGTACAGGAAGAAGGAGCGCTGGGCATACGCCTCGCCCACCTCGAGCGCGTGCGCGGCGTCGGGGGAGTCGAGGTACTCCTGGACGAGGTCGGGCAGGCGGTGGAGCTCATCGCCGAGGTCCGCGGCGCCGGCCGCCGAGAGCACGTGGCGGGCCCGCCCCAGCTTGAGGCCGAGCAGCGCGAGGGCCACCACCTGTGCAGTGTGCGTCTTGGTGGCGGCGACGCCGATCTCGAGACCCGCACGCGTGTAGAGCACGCCGTCGGAGTCACGCACGGCCTGGGACCCCATGATGTTGGTGAGCGCCACGACGTGGGCACCGCGCTCACGCGCCACGCGCATGGCGGCGAGGGTGTCCGCCGTCTCGCCGCTCTGCGTGATGCCGATGACGAGGTCGCCCGGTCCGGCAAGGCAGGTGCGGTAGCGGTACTCGCTCGCGACCTCGACGTGCACCGGCACCTGTGCCCAGTCCTCGATGAGGTACCGGCCAACGAGCCCCGCGTGGTACGAGGTGCCGCACGCCACGATGTGAATCCGCTCGACGCGGGCGAGCGCTGCCTCGTCCAGCCCGAGCCCCGGCAGGTCGATCTCGCCGTCGGGCCGCAGGCGGTCACCGATGGTGTCGCGAAGCGCCGCGGGCTGCTCGTGGATCTCCTTCAGCATGAAGGTCTCGTAGCCGCCCTTCTCGGCGGCGTCCTCGTCCCAATCGACGCGCGTCACATCGCGCGCGATCACCTTGTCGCCGTCGTGGATCGTCACCGAGTCGGCCTCCACCACGACGATCTCACCCGACTCAACGAGGATGGTGTCCCGGGTCTCGGGCAGGAACGCCGGGATCGCGGACGCGACAAACCGCTCGCCCTCCCCCACGCCCACGACGAGCGGGGTCTCCTGGCGGTATGCCACCAGGCGGCCGGGCTCCGCCACGCTGGCGGCGACGATGGTGAAGTGCCCCTCCAGCTCGGACACGGCGGCGCGCATCGCCGTCACGAGGTCACCCTCGTAGTGGCGCGCGATCAGGTGCGGGATCACCTCGGCATCCGTCTCGCTCCGGAACACCACGCCCTGATCCTGCAACTCCGTGCGAAGACGTGCGTAGTTCTCGACGATGCCGTTCATCACCACGGTGATGCGGCCGGAGGCGTCAGCATGCGGATGCGCATTGGCCTCGGTCACGCGGCCATGCGTGGCCCAGCGGGTATGACCCAGGCCCATCACGGCCGCAGAGGCGTCGGCTCCGGCGGCGTGAGCAGCTTTGCGCAGTTCGGCGAGGTTCCCCACCGCGCGCACGGTCGTGAGGCCATCGTCGTCCAGCAGAACGATGCCCGCGGAGTCGTATCCGCGGTACTCGAGGCGCTCGAGCCCTCCGAGGATCAGCTCCTCGCAGGGGCGCCCGCCCACGTATCCGATGATGCCGCACATCTCAGCGACCTCCCTCGGCCAGCCCGCAGGCCCTGCCCGCGGCGTCAGCGATGACGGTGGCGATCCTCTCGCATTCCCCGGACGTCGGGGCCTCCACCATCACGCGCACGAGGGGTTCGGTGCCGGATGCCCGCAGGACGATGCGGCCGTCGTCGCCCAGCCTTCGCTCCTCCGCCTGCACCAGGTCCCATACCTCGGTGGCACCCGGGAGGTCCTCCTTCCGCTCCACGCGCACGCTCACGAGGCGCTGCGGCATGCGCGACATCACCGCTGCGGCCTCGGCGAGCGAGGCACCCCGCTCACTCAGCGCGGCCAGCAGCATGAGCCCGCCTGCCAGCCCATCGCCCGTGGGACCGTTCGCGAGGTTGATCAGGTGCCCGCTCTGCTCACCGCCCAGGACAAAGCCGTGCTCGCGCATCTCGGCCAGCACGTAGCGATCGCCCACGTCGGTCCAGCGCACCTCGATGCCCTCCGACGCCATCGCCCGGCGGAAGCCGAGGTTCGTCATCGTGGTGGTGACCACCGCAGGGCCCGGCAACTCGCCGCGCTCCTTGAGCCAGATGGCCAGAATGGCGAGGATCTGGTCGCCGTCCACAACCTCGCCCGCGGCGTCGACGGCGAGTACGCGGTCGCCATCCCCGTCGAAGGCCAGCCCCAGGTCGGCAGCCTCGGCCACCACGGCGGCCTGGAGTGCACCGAGGTGCGTCGAGCCGCAGTCCACGTTGATGTTCACGCCATCTGGGTCGACGCCGATCGGGACCACGTCGGCACCGAGAGCCGCGAGGACGTCCGGGGCAGCCGTGACCGTGGCGCCATGCGCGCAGTCGACCACGATCCGGCGCCCTGAGAGATCGAGCCCCAGGCGCGCGATCAGCCGTGCGCGGTACTCGGCCACCGCGTCATCCCATGCGCGCACCTCGCCGATCCCCGCGCCTGTCGGCCGGTCGGCCCCGCCACCCGTCGGCGGGCCTGACTCCATCAGGGCCTCGAGGGCCGCCTCATCTGCGTCGGGCAGCTTGAAGCCGTCGGGACCGAAGATCTTTATCCCGTTGTCGGGGAAGGGGTTGTGCGAGGCGCTGATGACCGCGCCACCTGTGAGGTCCGGATCCGACGCCACGAGTTCCGCGACAGCCGGGGTCGGCATGACGCCGCCCAGCACCACATCGGTGCCGGCCGAGGCCAGGCCCGCGGCCAGCGCGGCCTCGAGCATGGGGCCACTCCGACGCGTGTCGCGGCCCACGAGGATCGCGCCAGGGCCGCCCGACGCCCGCCCGAGCGCGCGCCCGAGTGCCATGGCAAGCTCGGGGGTGAGGTCGGCGTTCGCGACCCCGCGGACGCCGTCCGTCCCGAAGAGCCTCCGGGCCGGGGGCGCCTTCCCGCTCAGCGCTTCGAGAACTGGGGCCGCTTGCGGGCGCCCTTGAGGCCCGCCTTCTTGCGCTCCTTCTCGCGCGCGTCGCGCGTGAGGAATCCCTCGCGCTTCAGCTCGGGGCGCAGGTTCTCGTCCATGTCGACGAGGGCGCGGGCCACGGCGTGCCGCAGCGCGCCGGCCTGGCCGGAGATGCCGCCACCCGTGAGCCGTGCCTTCACGTTGAACTGGCCCTCGACGCCGGCGATCACCAGCGGCGACTTCGCCTCGGTGACCAGCACCTTGCGGCCGAAGAAGTCATCGATGGGGCGGCCGTTGCACGTGATGGTCCCGTCGCCGGGCTCCAGGATGATGCGGGCGACCGACGTCTTGCGCTTGCCGGTGGCCTGGATGCGGACCGGGGACGTGCTCATGCGGTGACCTTCCTCTCGAGCCGCAGCGGCTCCGGGTTCTGCGCCTCGTGCGGATGCTCGGGACCGGCGTATACCTTCATCTTCAGCAGCTGCTTCCGACCCAGGGAGTTCTTCGGGAGCATGCCGCGCACCGCCATCCGGATGACCTCCTCGGGGCGGCGCTCGAGCTGCTCGCGCAGCGTGCGCTTGCGGATGCCGCCGGGATAGCCTGAGTGGCGCCAGTAGAGCTTCTTGTCCAGCTTCTGGCCCGTGACCGCGATCTTGTCGGCGTTCACGACCACCACGAAGTCACCACAGTCGGCGTGGGGCGTGTAGAAGGGCGACCGCTTGCCGCGGAGCGTCTCGGCGATGACGGAGGCGAGGCGGCCGAGGTTCTGCCCCTCGGCGTCCACGATGTACCAGCGGCGGTCTACGTCGCCAGACTTCGCGCTCTTCGTCGTCTTGGTGAGGTGGGCGGTGGGCACGGTCCTCCGATGCATGGGCAGGCGGAAGCGGCTCCGCCCGTGAACGACGGCGAAGGCTAGGGAAACCGGCCCCCCGCTGCAAGCGGTCTCGGCACCTGTGGAAATGGGCGCTGGCGCGGCAGCAGTTGCACAGCCTTACGCTGTATGTCATCCTTACGCCGTCTGCCGCATCGCAGCGGCGACACCAATGTGGTGCCCCTGCAGGAGGACCAATGCGCAACTCACGACTCGTCATCAATCGCTGCCAGGCCCTGGCTGCCCACGGCAAGCGCTGTCGCCAGACCCCATACGCGGGGAGTCCGTTCTGCTGGCACCACACCGCACGGGCCGATCGCGAGGCACTGCGCGAGGACGCCATGCGCGGTGATGAGCACTCAAAGGAGCTTGCCGAGCGCATCGTGACGACCGATCTCACCCGGGAGCAGATCGAGCGCATCGAGAGCGTCCTGGCCACGGAGCCCGCCGCCGCCTAGTCCGTCGGGTGCCCCGACGGCGGATCCCCCGCGCGACCCAGCAGGACGACTACTCCGGCACGGTCGTTGCATCACAACCGGCACGAGCTCGTGGGAGAACTACTCCCACAGGGTCGTTGCATCACAACCGGCACGAGCTCGTGGGAGAACTACTCCCACTCGATCGTGCCGGGGGGCTTGCTGGTCACATCCAGCACCACCCGGTTCACTCCAGGCACCTCGTTGATGATGCGACTGGAGATCTTCTCGATCAGGTCGTAGGGGAGGCGGGCCCAGTCGGCCGTCATGGCGTCGTCGGAGGTGACGGCCCGGATGACGATGGGGTAGGCGTAGGTGCGGCTGTCGCCCTGTACCCCCACGGACCGCACGGCGGGCAGCACTGCGAATGACTGCCAGAGATCCCGGTAGAGGTCCGCAAGGCGGATCTCCTCCTGCAGGATGAAGTCCGCCTGGCGGAGGATGTCCAGCCGCTCGGCCGTGACCTCGCCGATGATGCGGATCGCCAGGCCCGGGCCGGGGAAGGGCTGTCGCCACACCATGCGCTCGGGCAGGCCGAGCTCCTCCCCCACCAGCCGCACCTCGTCCTTGAACAGCTGGCGCAGCGGCTCGACGAGTTCCATCTCCATGTCCTCGGGCAGCCCGCCGACGTTGTGGTGACTCTTGATCGTTGCGGCGTTGGTGCCACCGCCGGACTCGATCACATCGGAGTAGAGCGTCCCCTGCACCAGGAACTTCTCGTTGCCGAGCTTCGCGGCCTCGGCGTCGAAGGTGCTGATGAACTCGGCGCCGATGATCTTGCGCTTCTGCTCGGGGTCGGTGACGCCGGCGAGCTTTGACAGGAACTGATCCTGCGCGCGGACGTGAACCAGGGGTACGTGGAAATGCCGCCCGAAGGCCTCTTCCACCTGCTCGCCCTCGTTCATCCGGAGCATTCCGTGGTCGACGAAGACACAGGTGAGGTTGTCCCCGATGGCACGGTGCACCAGCAGGGCTGCGACCGCGCTGTCCACGCCGCCGGAGAGCCCGCAGATCGCACGCTGGTCACCCACCTGCTCGCGAATCCGCTTCACCTGGTCGTCGATGACGTTCGCGGCGGTCCACGTGGGCGCGAGGTCACAGGCGTCGAACAGGAACGCCTTCAGCATGTCCGTGCCGAACGGCGTGTGCACCACCTCGGGGTGGAACTGCACCCCGAACCGCCGGTTCTGACGGTCCTCCATGGCCGCGATCGGCGCGCCCGGCGTCTCGGCCGTCACCGTGAACCCGTCGGGCGCGGTCGTCACCGCGTCGCGGTGACTCATCCAGCAGGACTCCACGGGGAGATCCCGGAAGAGCCCCTCACGGGAGTGCACGCGAATGTCGGTGCGCCCGAACTCCCCGGATCCATTGTTGGTGACGACGCCACCGAGGGCCTGGGCCATCGACTGCATGCCGTAGCAGATGCCGAGAACCGGGATGCCCAGCTCGAGCAGGCGGCGATCAAGCGCGGGTGCGCCGTCTTCGTACACCGAGGCAGGGCCGCCCGAGAGGATGAGCCCGCCCGGTCGGATCCGCTCCACCTCAGACGGGTCGACGTCGTGCGGCACGATGGCCGAGAACACCCGGCACTCGCGCACGCGTCGGGCGATCAGCTGGCTGTACTGGGCACCGAAGTCGACGACGAGGATGCCGTCGACGGCCTGCGCCTCGAGCTCCGGGGCGAGGTGGAACGCCACCGTCAGCCCATGCCGACCGACTGCGCCTGCTGCAGCTTCTTGCCCTCGGTCTTCAGCGCCGGGGCAATCATGACCTCGCACTTCTGGAAGCTCTGGATCGACTCATAGCCGCAGGTCGCAAGCGCGTTGCGCAAGCCACCGATCAGGTTGAGCGAGCCGTCGTTCTCGCTCGCGGGCCCGAGCAGGATCTCCTTGATGGTGCCGATCGTCTGGGTGCGCACCCGCGTGCCGCGCGGCAGCTCGGGGTGGAACGTGGCCATGCCCCAGTGGTTGCCGTGCCCGGGGGCCTCGGCGGCCTTGGCCAGGGGCGAGCCCACCATGCAGGCATCAGCACCGCATGCGATTGCCTTCGCGAGGTCACCGCCGTATGCCATGCCGCCGTCCGCGATCACGTTCACGTACTGACCGGTCTCGAGCAGGTGCTGCATGCGCGCGCCGGCGGCATCGGCGATGGCCGTGGCCTGCGGCACGCCGACGCCGATCACCTGGCGCGTGGTGCAGGCAGCGCCGGGGCCAACGCCCACGAGCACTCCCACTGCGCCCGTGCGCATCAGGTGCAGGGCGGTGGAGTACGAGGCACAGCCCCCGACGATGACGGGCACCGGAAGGTCGGCGATGAACTGCTTGAGGTTCAGGGGCTCGACCGACGACGACACGTGCTCCGCCGAGACGACGGTGCCCTGGATCACCAGGATGTCGAGTCCGGCATCGAGCGCGGGGCCGATGAACTTCTCCACGCGCTGCGGGGTAAGCGACCCGGCCGTGAGCACGCCCGACGCCTTGATCTCCTTGATCCGCTCGACCATGAGGTCGGCGTCCACGTCGCGGGAGCGGTAGACCTCCTGCAGTCCGGCCGTCGCGGCATCGGGCGGGTACTCGGCGATCTTGCGCAGCTCGGCATCGGGGTCCTCGTAGCGGCTCTGGATGCCCTCGAGGTTGAGGACGCCCAGTCCGCCGAGCGTGCCGATCTCGATGGCGGTGGCCGGAGACACGACGCCGTCCATCGCGGAGGCCAGCAGCGGCATCTCGAGCCTATGGGGACCGAGTTCCCACGACAGATCGACATCCTCGGGATCGCGGGTGCGCCTGCTCGGGACGATGGCGATCTCGTCGAGGCCATATGCCCGCCGCCCCCGCTTGCCACGGCCGATCTCGATCTCCACCCGGTCTCCCCCTGTCGCGCGTCGGTTGAGGGGGCAACCTACCACCCCCGCCCGGACGCCCGGAGGCCGTTTTCACGCGGGTGGCGGGGGCCCCTCAGACCCCCGCGGCGACCTCGTCAACGGAGACCTGCCGCGCGAGCGCGCTGACGTCGGAGGGGTCCACGACGCCCGCGCCGAGAAGCGCGGTGCTGGCGGCGCCCGACGCCACCGCCCGGCGAAGAGTGGCTTCGCGGTCGTCACCCTCGTACGTGCCGGCGAGGTACCCCGCGAGGAACGCGTCACCGGAGCCGACGGTGCTCACCACGTCGCTGCGCACGTCGATGCGCGCCTGCAGGGTAACGCGGCCGTTCGCGCCGTCGGCGCCGGGAAGGCGTGCCACGCACCCGCGCTCGTCGTGAACCAGGGCCGAGCGGGCCCCGAGCGAGCACAGGGCCTCGGCGCCGACCGCGGCGTCCTCGTCGTCGGCGAACTCATTGCCCACGACCTCCTCGGCCTCACGGATGTTCGGGCTCACGAGCCAGGGCTCCGCGGTCAGCGCAAGCCGCAGCGGCGGGCCGGGGGCATCCACCACGATCGGCAGGTCATCGCGTCCGATCGCCTGTGCGAGCAGCGCGTAGAAGTCATCGGGGACATCCCGCGGGAGCGACCCGGCAAGAACCACGATCTCCGCGCCCTTCGCGAGGTAGTCCAGCTTCTCCATCAGCAGGGCCAGCTCCGACTCGGCCACCGAGGGCCCATACTCGTTGATCTCGGTCTGCTGCATGGACGTCGGATCGACCACCGCTGTCGAGGTGCGCGACTCATCACCGATGCGCACGAAGTCATTGAGGATCCCCTCGGCCGTGAGCTGCTCGATGATGGCCGTGCCTGTGCGACCGCCCGCCAGCCCCGTGGCGATGACCGGCTGCCCGAGATTGCGCAGGGCCCGTGCGATGTTCACGCCCTTGCCGCCCGGCAGCGTCATGGCCTCGCTCGCGCGATGGCGGCGACCGACCTGGAAGTTCGGGACGCTCAGCGTGCGGTCGAGCGCCGCGTTGAGGGTGACCGTCAGGATCATGTGAACACCGACCCTATCCCAGCGAAGGCACTCCGCACGGAATCGGTGAAGCCCGGGGGGCCGACCGGCCCCGTCGCGACGAGCGCCGCGCGGGCCACCACCGTGCCGCCCTGGAGCACCTCGACCCGGCCGAGACGTTGTCCGCGCTCGACCGGTGTGACGGCCATGGATGGGGCGATCACGCGCATCGCCACGGGCTTTCCGATGCGAACCGTCGCGGCGACGGCCGCGGGCGGGGCGAGCCCCACCGTGGCGCCGGGCACGCCCTGCACCTCGATATCCGCCACGGCCCGGCCACGTGGGAGCACGACCGGCCGCGCGTAGTTCGCGAAGCCCCACTGCAGGAGCGCCTTGGCATCTGCCGCTCGCGTCGCGCGATCGGGCTCGCCCATCACCACCGCGTAGAAGTCGCGACCGAGGCCCTTGGAGGTGGCGTGGGCCACGAGCACGTACCCGGCCCCGTCGGTGTGCCCGGTCTTGATGCCGTCGGCAGCGGGCATGATCGACAACAGATCGTTCTCGCTCTGGAGCGTGACCCGCCCCGAGCCGTCGCGCGCGGGGATGCTCGTGGTGCGCTTGCCCACGAGGCCGCGGAGGAAGGGATCCTTCATCACCGCGCGGCCCAGCACCAGCAGATCGCGTGGCGATGACCGATGGCCGGGCTCATCGAGTCCGTGCGGGTTGGCGAACTGCGTGGCGGTAAGGCCCATCTCCTTGGCACGGTCGTTCATGCGCGTCACGAACTCCGCCTCGGAGCCCGCGACGGCGTAGGCAATCGCGATCGCCGCATCGTTTCCGCTGCCGATCATGAGGGCACGAAGAAGGTCCCGCATGGTGATGCGCTCGCCGGGCCTGATGCCCGCCGACGACTCGCCCACCGCGACGGCGGCAGGAACGACCGTGACGACGCGGTCGAGGTCGCCGCTCTCGATCGCCACGAGCGCCGTCATCATCTTCGTGGCGCTCGCCATCGGACGGGCGACGTCCTCGTTGCGTGCGGCGAGCACCTCGCCGCTCTGGCCGTCCACCAGCAGCCACGCCGTGCCCGCCGGCGTCGGCGGGGGACCAAGCCCGGCGGCGGCGGCAGGCGCGATGAGCACGGCCAGCAGGGCCGCCCTGAGCAGGATCCGCACGATGTGATGGTACCAGCGGGCCCTTGGTGCGAGGCACTGCCCGCACGGGGGTGCAACCCTTACGGGGTGAGCAGCGACACCGCGGAGACGGCCGTCCGGGCCGTGATCACAGGTGACGGCGGGCTGACCGATGTGGAAGCCGCCGCGCGTCGGCCCGCGCACCGGCCGCGACGCCCGGGGCGCTCCTACGCGAGCATCGTCCGCGCCAACGTCTTCACCATCTTCAACCTGATCCTCGCCGCGTTCGCCGTACTCACGCTTGCCTTCGGGGACTGGCGTGACGTGTTCTTCCTGGCGATCCTCGTGATCAACGTGACCATCGGCATTGCGCAGGAGGTACGGGCGAAGCGCGCTGTCGACCGCCTCGCAGCCCTCGTCGCGCCCGCCGCACGCGTAGTGCGGTCCGGGCGCGAGCTGAGCCTGTCGGTGGATGACGTCGTGCCGGGTGACCTGCTCCTGATCGGCGCGGGCGACCAGGTGGTGGCCGACGGGACCCTCCGCACGGCCAACGGCCTTGCGCTCGACGAGGCCGTGCTCACCGGTGAGTCACGCCCCGTCACGCGCGACACAGGCGATGAGGTGCGCGCCGGAGCGTTCTGCACCGAGGGGTCGGGGTCCTACGTAGCCGAGGCCGTGGGCGACGATTCCTATGCCGGCCACGTATCCGGGATCGCGCGCTCGTTCCGACACCCGCTGTCCCCGCTGCAGCGGGGGATGAACCGCCTGCTGCTCGCGATGGTGGCCATCATGATCCCCCTTGGGGGCGTGCTGGCGCTGGCCCTGTGGCGAACGAGCCCAGACCTGAACGAGGCCGTGTCAACGGCGACCGCCGCGATGGTCACGATGATCCCCGAGGGCCTCATCCTGCTCGCGAGCATCACCTATGCCGTGAGCACCATCCGCATGTCGCGGCGCGGCGCGCTGGCCCAGCAGCTGTCGGCGATAGAGGCGCTGGCCTCCGCCGACATGGTGCTCGTCGACAAGACGGGCACGCTCACCACGGGCGAGGCGCGCCTTGTGCACCGCTCGGCCGCCGGCCACGTCGGGGCGGACGCCCTGGATGCATCGCTCGCCGAGTATGCCGCCTGCTGGCCCGACCGGGACGAGACACTCGATGCGATAGCCCGTGAATTGCCGCACGAGGCCGTGCAGCCCGACGAGGTGGTGCCGTTCAGCTCGCGCCGGCGATGGGCCGGCGTGCGCATCGGCGACCGCGTGGTCGCGCTTGGCGCTGCAGGAGTGCTCAACCCCGGGCCGCTCGCCGACATCGTGCACCGGGAGTCAGCGCACGGGCGACGGGTCCTCGTGCTGGCCGCCGGGACGGGGCCCTTGGGCGAACCCGGCCCGGACGATCCTCCCCCCGACCACCTGCGGGCCATCGGCGTGGTTGCCCTGGCCGAGACCCTGCAGCCCGACGTACGCGGTGCCGTCGAGTTCCTCGGCCGTGAGGGCATTCCCGTCCACGTGGTGTCCGGGGATGCCCCGGCGACCGTCGGCGCCATCGCGGCCGACTGCGGGATCCACTCCAGCGCGCCGATCCTCGCCGCCGAACTGCCGACCGACCCGACCGCCCTTGCGCGCGTGGTCACGGGCGCGGGCATCGTGGGACGCGCCACGCCGGACGACAAGGAGCGCATCGTGGGTGCGCTGGCCGCCGAGGGGTTCAACGTGGCGATGATCGGCGATGGCGTCAACGACGTGCCCGCGCTCAAGAAGTCGCGCGTGGCCATCGCACCGGGCGAGGCCAGCCAGATGGCACGCGCGGTGGCGGACATCGTCATGGTTCGCGGGGGCTTCGCCTCCCTCGCCCCGATGATCCTCGAAGGACGCCAGGCCCTTCGCAACCTGCAGCGCGTGAGCAAGCTGTTCGTGGCCAAGTCGTTCCTCGCGGCGTTCCTGATCCTCACGATCGGGCTGGTCCCCACCACATACCCCTTCCTCCCCCGCCACCTGACCCTGCTGTCGCTCCTCACCATCGGCATCCCGGCCTTCTTCCTGGCACTGGCGCCGAGCACCGGCGCATGGAGGACCCGTGACTACGTGGGGTCCACCTTCCGCTTCGCCCTTCCCGCCGGCGTGGCGGCGGGCCTGGGCGTGGTGTCGGCATACCTGTTCGCCCTGAACGTCCTGTTTGACGGCGTGGACGTGTCGCGCACCGTGGCGGTGACGGCGCTCATGGCGATCGGACTCTGGCTCGTGCTCGTGCTCGAGGTGTCCGGGGTACGGCGCAGCGCATGGGTGATCGTGATGTGCCTTGCGATGGCCGGTCTCTACGTGATGGTGGTACTCGTCGCGCCTCTCCGGGAGTTCTTCGAGCTCACGACCGTCGGGGCGCTCAGCGCCGTGGTAGCCATCTCCGGGGCGGCCATCACCGCATCGGGGCTCTGGATGCTCGATCGCCAGTTCCGGCCCGAGCCCCTTCGTGGTCCCCTCCCCCGCTGGCTGGCCCGCCTTATTCCCAAGTCGTTCCGCGCCGACCGTGACGGGGCGAAGCCGAACGACTAGCGCCGTGGCGACGGCGAACGACGTGGGCGACCTGCTTCGCGCGGTCGCCGGGCGCTAATCGAGCGATGCACCGCCGCGCAGCTCGGGGTGGTAGCGAATGAGGCGCTCGTCGAGGTCGTCGAGCTCACGGGCGCGGGCGATGCCCGGGATGGACCCGACGCGCTCGTAGTGTGCGGCGACGGCGGGGCCGCCCAACGTGATGTCGTCGTAGTAGTTGGCCCAGCCGACGAGCATGTAGGCGTAGATGTCCGACACGCCGACGCGGTCGCCGGCGAGCCACTCATGATCCCTGAGCCAGGCCTCGAGGTGACGCCCATGCCGGTCCATGTTCTCCCGGCCGCGGACCTCCAGCGACTGCTGGGCCGACGCGTTGTTGGTGAAGTAGAAGCCGGCCATGATCGGCCACCAGCCCACGTGCAGGGTATTCGCGCACCAGGTGATCCAGCGGTAGTGATCGGCCCTGGCCGGGGTGCCCACCTCGGGCGCAAGGCCCGCTTCGGGGAAGCGATCCCCGATCCACAGAAGGATCGCACCGGTCTCGGCCAGGCGCACCTGGCCGTCGCGCAGCGCGGGCACCCGCTGCAGCGGGTTGGCGTCGGCAAAACCCGGTGCGTCGTCGCGCCGCCGGGGGTGGACGTCCACAACCTCGTACTCGGCGCCCGCGCACTCGAGCGCCGCGCGCGCGGCAAACGATGATGAGCCGGTGATCTGGAACAGGGTGATCACGAGGCCTCCTGGATAGGGCCGGAATCGGGAAGGTCCATCAGCAGGCGGGCCACCGCGCCGTAGTCGAGCATGTCGTCCACCTCATCGAAGAGTGATGATGCAGGATCACCGATCGCGAGCGGCTGCGCGGCGAGGTCGCGTGCGTGGCGCAGGTCCTTGCGCAGATCCCGTGCGCGGAACCCCGGGGTGTGATCACCGGCCAGCACGCGTGGAAACAGGTTGCGCAGCTGCCAGGAGTCCCCGGACGATGCCATTACGACCTGCGCGAGCACCTCGGGGTCCACTCCCGCCCGCTGGCCGATGCCAAATGCCTCCGCGGTGCCTGCGGAGATCACGGCGACGAGCAGGTTGTTCACCAGCTTCGCGACCAGGCCAGATCCCACCGGGCCGCAGTGCACGCGCTTCGCCGGGTCGCCGATCAGGTCGAGCACCGGCGTGGCCGCTGCCACGCCGGCATCCGTGCCCCCGCACATGACGGCGAGGGTGCCCGCCGCAGCGCCGGGCGGGCCGCCGCTGACCGGACAGTCCAGGTACTCCGCGCCCGCTGCCGCGGCAACCGTGGCGGCCTCGCGCGCAGCTGCGGGCGCGATCGTCGACGTGTCGATGATGACCGGGGGCGGCGCCGTGGCCGCGCTCACGGCCGCCACCACCTCGAGGACGTCCTCGGAGTCAGTGACCGACAGCACCGCGACGTCGGCACCCTCCACTGCGGCCGCGATGTCCGGGGCGAGGGCGGCGGGCAGGCCCTCGGCCGTGGACGGGGTGCGCGCGAACACCGTCACCTCGTGCCCGCCGGCCGCGATATTGCGGATCATGCCCGCGCCCATGAGGCCGGCACCGATGACTCCCACGCGCATGCGCCGCACCCTACTGCGCGTCCGGGGCCCCGTCGCGTGCATGCCGCTCGCGATCTGCACCGATCCCGGGGCCTCCGCGCCACTCGCACCCCGGGCAGCGGTCCTCTCCCTCGATGTGGCCCTCGGCCCAGGCGCGGGCCCCCACCATCGGGAGCACGCGGTCGACCGCGCGCCCATCGCGCAGCAGTCCGAGGCCGCCGATCACGACCGCGGTGAAGACGGGATCGTCAGGCGACGGGAACGGCGGCACGGGACCCGGGAGCACGAGCCCCGGCACGGGACCCGCCAACCCCGACCCGCAGGCATCGGCGATCTCATCCGGGCGCCCGGGGCCACGACCGAAGCCGCAGCCGCCGTCACACCCCTCGCAGGCATCCTCGCCGGCGAGGTGTCCCTCCATCCAGGCATGCACGGCCAGGTCGACGAGGGCCTGCGCGGGCGACCCGTCCTCGGCGATCCGCGAGGCGCGGCCGAGGAGTGCGGCCAGCACGGCAGAGCCCGCATCCGGCGCGGGCGGAATGTCCACCTCGCCCGAGTAGAGCGGGTGGGCCGCCGGGCGGAAGCCGGTGGGCCCGTCGGTGCCCATCAGCCGCGCGCAGAGCCCGGTCGCAGCCGGCGCGCGCCCCACCGCCATGCGGCGAGGGCGGCCGGTGCGAATGCCAGCGCGCAGATGTCGAACAGCACGTACCCGGCGGCGGCGCCACTCGGCGGGTTGCCATTGGTGATGCCCAGGCCGGGTATCGACTCGTGCCACACCCAGGTGCCCACCCACGTGCCCCATATCTCGAGGAACGCCACGAAGAAGAACACTCCGGCATAGAGCACCGGGGCACGGCCGATGATGAGGAACACGACGAGTACCGCAACGGCGATCGCGCCGGCGACATCCACGCGCCCGAGCCAGTCGGTGAGCCCGACGATGCCCCATGCGAGTGCACCCGCGATGGCGATGCCCACGATGATGCGCGGGTGAACGCGTGCGAGCCGTGTTTGCGAGAAGCGGTATCCCGCGAGGTACACGAGGCCGTGACCTGCGGGCACGAACAGCGGCAGGTTGCCGAGCCGGTAGTCATAGACGCCGAGGAGCGTCGAGAAGATGAGCTCTGCCGTCGTGGCCACGACCACCACCACGAACACCCGGGATCGGTCGAGGGGCCCGAGAGTGACGCACGCCGCGATCAGCACGGCCCACGCCACGACGGACAGCACGATCTGCCAGCCAATCCCGCCGAGCGAGTCGAGCCACAAGCCCAGCGAGGTCAGTACCACGAGGAATGGGATGAAGAAGCGCGGGCGCTCCAGCACCACCACGGCCGCGGCCCAGAGCCGCCTCGCACGTGCGAGGGGCGACATCCGGCGCCCCGCTGCGTCGAGCGTGGTCATGCGCTGAGGTTAGACCCGACCGGTGCCTGCCACGCCGGGATCCGGCGGCGCACGGCACAGTCGGTGACGACTAGCCCTCCCGGGGCTCCTCGGCGGGAACGTCATCGGCATCGGGAAGTGCCGCGGCGCGGGCCTTCTCCTCGGCTTCCTCGATCGCCGCGAGGGCGTCGAGGCGCGAGAGCACGTCGTCCCCCCCCTCCATGGTCCGGAAGCTGCTCCGGCGCTCCTTCTTGGCCTTGGCCATCTGCACCTCCACCGATTACGAGTGGGATGGTACCCGCCGGGCGCGGCGTCTCCGGCGCGTTCGTCGCCTGCGCCGTCCGATGCGGTCACTTGCCAGTGCGCTCACCAGTCGATCGTCAGCGGGCGGGAAGTCGTAGCCGGGGAGGTCCTCCCGTCGCACCCAGCGGAACTGCGGGCTCACGAGCGCCCGTGGGCGCTGCAACGGGAGGTACTCGCAGTCGTAGAACCGCAGGCGGAGGGGCCCGGCATCCTCGCGCCAGATCATCCGGGCGTCACCCACCTCGATGCCGAGCTCTTCGCGCAACTCGCGCCGCAGGGCAACGACGTCGCGCTCCCCGGGCTCCCGCTTGCCACCCGGGAACTCCCAGCGCCCGGCATGCCCCGAGCCCTCGGGGCGTTGGGTGATGAGGATCCACGGGCCGCGGCGTATCACGGCCGCGACCACGATCACCGGTTCATCCCGGCGCGCCATCAGCCTTCGCGCCCCGCCGGCACCAGCACGGCGCCCTTGCGGTCGGCAAGCCCCTCCGCCACCAGGCTGGCCGCGGCCTCCGGGTCGATCGCCACGCGGGCCGTGCCATCCTCCGCAAGCGAGCGCAGCAGCACGCCGCGGCGCTGGCGCATAGACCCCTCGTAGGGCGCCTGGCGCCGCGTGCGCGGGGTGACCTCATCGACGACTCCCGCGTCGGCGGCCGGGCAGCCCGTCCGCAGCGGGCAGCCGTCGTCGCACCGGGGTGCCCGCGCACGGCAGAACTCGCGCCCCAGATCCATCATCGCCTGGCCCGCATCCCAGGCGCGCCCGCGGGGCGCACCTGGCCACCCGCCGGGAAAGCGACGCGCGACGACCCGGGTCACGTTGACGTCCTCGGGCAGCACGGGCATCTCATCCGCGAAGCACCGCAGCGCGTCCGCGGTGTACCGCCCGACCCCCGGCAGGTCCTCATACCTGTCCGGGGTGGGCCAGCCGTCGCGCGCCACCTGATGCGCCGCGGCATGGAGGTTGCGCGCGCGGCGCGGGTATCCCAGGCCCTGCCACGCCGAGATGGCGTCGCCCACCGGCACGTCGGCGAGGTCAGCGGGGCGCGGCCAGCGCTCCATCCATGCCTCGTAAAACGGCAGCACGCGCGACACCGGAGTGGCCTGGAGCATGACCTCCGACACCAGGATCGCCCAGTGATCCCGCGTGCGCCGCCACGGGAGGTCGGGCCCCTCGGCGCGGAACCACCGCACGAGCCGCCTCACCGCCAGCGCCGGGGAATCGGGAGTCACGTGCCGAGTGTCCCACGGCAGGCGAGGGACGTGACCGGGAACCGCGTCGCCCGCGCGATGGTCACGCCGCTGCGGCGGACTCCTCCGGGCCCTGCGGCCCCCGCCGCGCGCCCGGCTGCCCGATCGCCATCGCGGCGTCGAGCGTGGTCTCTGCACCCGCCCGCATCAATCCGACAAGCGCCACGAGGACGCTCGCCGTCGCCTCCGCGTCGGCGAGCGCGCGATGGGCCGGTCGCACCGGGGCGCCGGCCCACGTCGCGAGCGTTGACAGGTCATGCCGGGGCAGCGCGCCGTTGAGCAGCCGGCGCGCGAGGACGAGCGTGTCGAGCCACGGCTGGGTGAAGTAGCCATCCCGCAGGCGCAACCGCTCGTAGTTGAGGAACCTGAGGTCGAAGGGCGCGTTGTGCGCGACCAGCACGTCATCGCCGGCGAAGGCGATGAACGCCGGCAGGGCCACGTCGATCACCGGCTGGCCCCGCACCATGGCGTCATCGATGCCGGTGATGCCGGTGATGTGCGGCGGAATCGGGCACTCGGGGTCGACGAGGGTGGAGAACCGATCCGTGATGCGGAGCCCCTCGACCCGCACGGCGCCGATCTCGGTGATTGCCGATGACCCCGGCGCGCCGCCGGTGGTCTCGAGGTCGACGATGCAGAAGCGCGTGGCGCCCAGCGCGGTGCCGCCCCCGGCGCCCCCGGCGTCGGTGATCCGGTCGCCGTCCCAGGCGAGCCGGGAGTCGCCGGCGACGATGTCCCGCGCGAGTCGCTGTGCCACCGACAGCGGGCACCCGTCGATGCCGAGCGCCTCCACCGCGACCTCGGCGACCGACACCGGTCGGCCGAGGCGGGCGATGACCTCACGCACGCGATCGCCGGCGGTGTGCGCATCCTCCGCCCCGGGTGTGGGAAGCCTCGATGGGGTCTGCGACGTGTCGGTCGGCGGCTCGGGGTCTCCCATCGCCGTGGATCCTACGAGCGGCCTCCGACGCCACCGGTGCGGCGCCACGGGGCGCGCCCCGACGACCCGGCGCGGTGGCCCGGTCCGGAGTCCTACCTGCGGCGCGCGGGCACCCGAGCCGGCACGCGACGGGTGGCCGACACCTTTATCCCCGGCATCGCCACCGCCACCTTCAGCTTGCCGCGCCTCCGGGGCACGGCCAGCAGCGCCTTGCCGTCAGGGCGCGTCGTGATGGCGACGCCCTTGCCGTTGGGCATCCGGGCCTTCACCGGGATGCTCGACATGGGCTTGCCCGCCGCATCGCGTACGACTGCCACCCAGAGGTCACCACGGCGCGGGTTGATGCCGGCCTTCTTGGTGAGCGCCCGGCCTGCGCGGGCCACCGTGATGGTCTTCGGCACCGGGGGCGGAGCCGCGGCGACAGCGCCCGAGCAGATGGGGCCGGGGTCACCGAGGCCCGCGTATGACCACACCGCGCCGCCGATGGCCTCGGCGATCCTCTGGCGGAAGTCCGGCTGCGCCAGCAGGAACACATCCGTCGGACTCGTGAGGAAGCCGCCCTCCACGAGCACCGCCGGCATGGTCGTCTCACGCACGACGAAGAACGATCGCTCCCGCACGCCGCGGTCCGGCAGGCCGAGGCAGGCGACGAGCGTCCGCTGGATCGTCGCCGCGAGCACCTGCGTGGGTAACGGGGCACCTGCCTTCACGTAGGTCTCGGTACCGCTTGCCGGGGTCTTCGCGCTGTTCTGGTGGATGGACACGAAGATCTCGGCGGGGGCGCCGTTCGCCAGGTCCGTCCGCGCGCGCAGGTCGGTGCCGACATCGGTATACGGCACATCGCCGCCCGCGTTATCGGTGCTGCGCGTCATGATCGTCGGGAACCCGCGCGCCATCAGCCATGCGTTCAGGCGGTGGGCGACGTCGAGGTTGACGTCCTTCTCGAAGAGCGCGGGCTGGAGCTCATCCGTGGCGCGCGGCTCAAGCCCCGTGATCACCTCCGGAGGAATCAGGCCCACCGCGCCGGAATCGGCTCCCCCGTGGCCGGCATCAATCGCCACCACCGGCAGGGCCATGCCCGCAGAGGCCGATGCCAGGGCGAGGGCGAGCGCGGCGAGGAGTGTCCGGGCGGGGCGCACGGACGGCATCTAAGCCGCTGGCCCGGCGTCGTTGGTCCAACACGTTGCGGCAGCACCCCGTTTCCATTCCCTGCGCCGCGTGGATGGCTAGCCTCATCACATGCCGCGCGCCGCCCTGATCGCCGCTGCGGGGGCATGTGCCCTCGCGCCACTCGTCGCCCTGGGCGCGACCGGGGACATCTCGAGCCTGGGGCTCATGCCGGGCGGGGCGCCCGCCACGGAGCCCGTGCGCGGGGCCGCGTTCTCCCCCGACGGCCGCTATGTGCTGATCACCTCCACCGCAGCGCTGTCGGGCGTCCCGACCGGCGGAGTGCGGCAGTTGTTCCTGCGGGACCGTGCGACCGGGACGATCGCCATGGTGTCCACGAGTGCCCAGGGAGAGCCCGCGAACGCATCGGTGGACGACCCGGACACCGCGCGGGCCTACGGTGCCTCGCTGCAGGGGCGCTTCGTGGTGTTCGCGACCGAGGCGTCGAACCTCGTCCCCGGCGATGGCAACGGGGCCACCGACGTGTTCCGGAAGGACACACTCACCGGCCGCATCGTGCTGATCTCCCGCGACACGCGCGGCGCCCCCGTTGCGGGCGGCGTGACCGGCCAGCCCTCGATCTCGTCCGATGGCGCGAAGGTGGCGTTCACATCCGGTGACGGCGCCCTGCTCGCCGCGGACACCAACGGCGTCGCCGACATCTACATGGCGAACCTGCGCGCCCGTGGCGCCCTCACGCTCGTGAGCCAGACGGCTGCCGGCGTGCAATCGCCTCAGGCCGTCGGCCACCCCTCCATCAGCGCCGACGGCGCCGCCATCGCCTTCGACGGGACCGCGGCCGCGTCCGTGCTGGCCGGATCCGACTCCGACGGCAACGCCGATGTCTACGTGGCACGACCTCGCGCCCGGACGATCGCGGTGGCCAGCCGTGCCAGCGGTGGGAGCGACAACGGTGACTCATCGCTGCCGTCGATCTCCGGCGACGGCTCCATGGTGGCGTTCTCATCCTCCGCGCAACTCGTGGCCGCCGACGGCGACTCCGACCCGGATGCGTACGTGCGCGACCTCGGCACGGGCGCGACCCGCCGCGTCTCGCCCGCTGCAATCTCTGATGCACCAGCGATCAGCGCCGACGGCGCGCGCGTGGCCTTCGCCGGCGCAACGGCCGGAGGCGACGGTGCCGACGCCAACGCGGCCGATGATGTCTACGTGCGCACCCTCGCCGGCGATGCCCTGTTCCGGGCGTCGCGCACGGCGACCGGGGATGCCCCGGCCCAGGCCAGCACGCGCGCCGCCATCAGCGGCGCGGGCGACGTCGCATCGTTCACCACGGCACCTGTGGCCGGCACGGATGACGCCTGGGTCACCGACCTCGGGTCGGGCACGGCTGGCGCCCCCTCCGTGACTGCCACGTCTCGCCTCGACGGCCGCAGGCTCACGGTGTCGGGCCGGGCGACGGACCCCGCGGGGGTCGTGTCGGTGCGGGTGGGGCGGCGATACGCCCGCATCGCGGACACCGGGGCGTACTCGGTCACCTTCACGGCCCCGATCGGGACCGAGCTCGTGACGGTGACGGCCACAAACGGGGTCGGCGCACGGGCGGCGACGACCGTGGCGACGACCCGTGCGGCCGCGTCCCGTGGACCCTCGCCTCGAGCGGTGCGCCCGCGGGCCGTACGGGTGAGGGTGACCCGCCCGTGGGCCCGCGTGCAGTTCTCGCTTCCGACACGCGCCGCGTGGCGCGTGGAGCTGCGAAAGCCCGTGGCGGGTTCGCGACGGGCTCCTGGGTTCACGCTCGTGGCCGCGCGATCCGGCCGGCCCGCGAAGGGGCGCCGCGTGACGCGCATTCGCATCCCCGCCCGCACGAAGGCGGGCAGTTACCAGGTGCGGATACTGATCGCGTCCTCGCGCGGGCTGGGCACGATCGCGCGCACCATCACGCTGCCGTGATCTTCCCCCTGAAGACATCCCGCTGGTCGCGCTTCCTCAGCTCATCGAAGGGACCATTCGAGGCCGAGCTCACCGACGACCTCGTGGCCGTCCGCATGGGCTGGGTCGGCCACGTCGACATCCCCATTGCCTCTATCGCGAGCATTCGCATGCGGAAGTGGCCGTGGTGGGCCGGGGTGGGCGCGCGCATCACGAAGGGGATGGTGGTGTTCGCGCCGTCGCCCGGCGTGGGCGTGGTGATCGAGACCACGGGTCGGCTCACCGCGCACATGCCCGCACCCTGGGAGACATCCCGCGTGCTCGTGGTGGCCGAGGACCCGGCCGCCCTCGCCGAGGCGGTGGCCGCCCGGCGGGCCGCAGCAGACGCGGCTCCGCCGCCCGAGGCCGCCGGGGACTAGGCCTGCAGTTCGACCGCGACGAGCTTGTTGCCGTCGGGGTCGAGGAACTCCATCGAGAGCGCGCCGCCCATGTCCTCGACCGGGTCCTTCTTGGCGCCGGCGGCGTCCAGAGCAGCCTCGAGCGCGCGGAGGTCGGACACGCGGAAGGTGACGGTGGCGCCCCCCTGATGAGGAGACGTCGCGAGCTCGCCGAACAGGCCGAGTTCGGTGCCGCCCACAGAGAACTGCGCCCAGTCGTTCCCGGCCCGGTGGTTGAGGTCAAGGCCCAGCACGCCCTCGTAGAACGCGATGGACCGGTCCATGTTGCATACGCCGTAGAAGACGACGTCAACGCCCTCGATCAGTGCCACGTGCCCCGCGCCCCCTGTGTCCTTGGCCCCCGGCGGGAGCCCGTGTCGCGATGGTACCCGCACGGGAGTACGATGCCGCGCCGAATGAGGCAGAGGTAGACAGTGGCCATCCGGCGCCGCAGGCGCGAGCGGATGGAGCGTGTCGTCGGGGTTCCCGGCCTGTGGGCCACGGCATACGGCAACGTCGGCTCGTCGATCTACTACGCGCTCGGCCTCGTCGCCGCGTACGCCCTGGGCCTCACGCCCCTGGTGTTCCTGTTCGCCGGCCTCATCTTCGCGGCGACGGCGATCACCTACACCGAGGGAACGGCGATGTTCCCCGAGGCCGGGGGGTCGTCCTCATTCGCGCGCCAGGCCTTCAACGAGGGCGCGGCCTTCGGTGCGGCCTGGGGCCAGATGCTCAACTACATCATCACGATCGCCATCTCGGCGTTCTTCGTGCCCCACTACCTGGGAGTCTTCTGGGAGCCGCTGCGCGGCAACCCCTGGGACATCATCGTGGGCATCGGCGTGGTGGCGCTCATCGCGATGCTCAACATCGTCGGTATCAAGGAGGCCGCCAAGCTCAACATCGGCCTCGCGCTCCTCGACCTGGGCACGCAGGTGCTGCTGGTCATCGTCGGGCTGATCGTGGTGTTCTCCCCCACGCAGGTGTGGGACAACATCGTGTGGGGCGTGGCACCCACGTGGACCAACGTGATCATCGGCGTCACGCTGGCGATGATCGCCTACACGGGGATCGAGACCATCTCGAACATGGCCGAGGAGGCCCAGGTGCCCGAGCGCACCATCCCGGCCTCGATCCGCGCCACCGTCATCACGGTGCTGGTGATGTACGCGCTGATCCCCATCGTGGCGCTCTCGGCACTGCCGGTGACCCAGCAGTCCGATGGCTCCTATGCCACCGAGCTCGGCACCACGTATGCCGGCGATCCGATCCTGGGCATCGTGAACCAACTGGGCTTCAGCGGGGTGTGGCTCACGATCGTGCAGGCCTTCGTGGGCGTCCTGGCCGCGACGATCCTGATCATCGCCACCAATGCCGGGGTGATCGGCGTGTCGCGCCTCACCTACGCGATGGGCTACCACCGGCAGTTGCCATCGGCGATGCGCAGGTTGCACCCGCGCTTCAACACGCCCGCGGTGGCCATCGTGATCTTCTGCGCCATCGCCGCGCTGGTCATGATCCCGGGCCAGGCCGTCTTCCTCTCGAACCTCTACGCATTCGGCGCGATGCTCTCGTTCAGCATCGCCCACCTGGCCATCATCTGGATGCGATGGAAGCGGCCCGAGATGAGGCGGCCGTACCGCGGGCGTCCGAGCGTCCCCTTCCGCGGTCGGAGCATCCCCCTCTTCGCCGTGTTCGGCGTGCTCGGAACCGGCGGCGCCCTCGTGGCGGTGCTCATCCTGCGCCCCGACGCCCGGTGGGTGGGAATCGCCTGGATGGCGTTCGGCTTCCTGATGTACATCGCATACCGGCGGCACATCGGCGTTCCCTGGACCCAGACCGCCACCATGGAGCGCCAGGAGCTGGCCCTCGAGGTGGACGTCGCCTACACCAACATCCTCGTCCCGGTCGTGGCCACCGAATCGTCCGAGGAGATGATGGCCACCGCAGGGAAGCTGGCGGCCGACCGGGGCGTGACCATCCACGCCATCACCGTCGTCGAGGTTCCGGTGGAGCTCCCGATCGATGCCGGGATGCCACGTGAGGAGCGCGGTGCCGAGCAACTCCTCGCCCACGCCCGCCAGATCGCCGAGGAGTACGGCGCGAGCGTGGACACCACGGTCGTCCACGGTCGGCAGGCGGGCCGGGCGATCGTCGAGGAGGCGCGACGCACCAACGCCGAGGTGATCATGATGGGCGTGGCCCGCAAGCGGCGCCTTGGCCAGAGCATCTTCGGACGCACCGTCGACTACGTGCTCAGGCATGCGCCCTGCCGGGTGGTGATCGCGAGCGACGCGGCCACGCCGGGCTCCACCTCGGCCGAGGCCGCCAGCGCGACGCTCTCGGCCGTCGTCGGCAGCGCCGAGCGCACCCCCCGGCGGGGCCGCACGGACTGATCCGACCGCATCGTCACAACCTTTTCACGATTGCTTGTAACAGCGCTTGTGATGGTATGTGCGCAGATGCACGAACTCTTTTAATGGCGATTTACAGGGCGAACAACATGATCTCCCTGCGCACTTCATGCCACCATCACAATCGCTTGTGACACACCGGACAAATTGACGCGGGGCGCGTGGCCACCTACCGTCGTGGCCAATGCCAGTGAACACCAGGAACCCGCTTCTCCGGTCACGCGATGGCCGCGCGATCCTGGTCACCCAGGCAGCCCACGCGCTCGCGCAGGGGATGCTCACGGTCATCATCCCGTGGCTCATCCTCGAGCAGGGCGGCTCGGCGTCGCAGGCCGCGATCGGCTTCGCGATGACCTTCGTGCCGTTCCTGCTGCTCGCCGCGCCCGCGGGGCTCGCGGGTGACCGGATGGCCCGACGGCCCCTGCTCGCGACCGCCCTGGCGGTCGGCGGCATGCTTGCCGTGGGCATCGCGCTCCTGATGATGGCCGGAGACCTCTCCCTGCCGGTGCTCTACCTAGCCGCATTCGCCATCGGGGCGGTGCGGGTATTCGTGGATGCCGGAATGTTCGGCGCGCTGGCGACCGTGGCATCGCGCGACGAGATGATGCCGGCGCAGGCCGCGCTGGCGCAGGCATTCAACCTGGGGTACTTCGGCGGCCCGGCCGTCGCCGGACTGGCGCTGGTGCTCGGAGCGGGCGTGGCGATGTCGCTCGTCGCCGGGGCGCTCGTGATCGCGGCGGTCGCCGCAGCCACGGCGTCCGGACACCTCGACGAGAAGCTGAGCGAGGGTCCCTCTCCCTCGATGCGCCGTGGACTGGCCTTCCTGTTCCTCTCACGCGACCTGCGCGTGCTCACCGTGACGGCCATCGCATGGAGCCTGGCCTCGGGTGCCGCAATCAGCCTCGCCGTGCCGCACCTGCGCAACGACCTCGGGGTATCCGGTGCGGCACTTGCCGCCGTCCTCGCAGCGGGCGTGGCCTGCATGATGCTGGCCACGCCGATCATCACGCGGCTCGACCGGAAGCACGCCGATGAGACCATCATCGTCATGGCGTGCGCTGCCTACGTGGTCCCGGCGCTCGCCATGGCCATGGTCCCCGGGGTCATGGGCACGGCCCTGGCCTACGCCCCGCTCATGCTCGCGAACGCCGTGTGCGCCGCGACCCTGATGGGCGCCCGCGCCCGTCGGGTGCCGCGGTCGATGCAGGCCCTGGCGGGGGTGGCGGGCCGCACGCTCGTGATGGCGGGGCTCGCCGCCGGTGCGGCCCTGGGTGGCGCAGCGGCTGACTGGGTTGGCTCCCGCGGGGCGTACGTGCTCGTGGGCGCCGCGCTCGCGGTGACCGCCATGGCCGCGCGACCCGCGCTCATGCGCGCGCGCGACCGGCGCCTGCGCGGTCACGCCGCACCCGCCCGGCTCTAGCCGCGCGGTAACGCCACAGGCGTCGCCGGACGATCCGGCAACCGTGACAGCGTGCCCAACGCATAGCGCCGTTCCGTAACCTGCTGCCACATGCGGAAGTGGCTGCCGATCCTCGTGCTGGGCCTCGGGCAGTTCGTGATGGTCCTCGACGGCACCGTCATGAACGTCTCGATCACGACCGTCGTGGGAGACCTGGGCACGACCGTCAGCGCGATGCAGCTCGCGATCGCCACCTTCACCCTCACGATGGCGGGTTTCATGCTGGCCGGAGCCGGCATCGGCGACCGCCTCGGCCGCCGCCGGACCTTCGTGATCGGCGGGATCATCTACGCCATCGGGTCGCTCACGACCGCGCTGGCCCCCGGGTTCACCGCCCTGTTCGTGGGATGGTCCATCATCGAGGGGCTCGGTGCCGTGCTCGTGATCCCGGCGATCGCCGCGCTCGCCGCCTCCAACTACGAGGGGCGCGACCGCGCCCTGGCCTACGGGATCCTCGGGGGCATCGCGGGCGCCGCGGCCGCGGCAGGCCCGCTCATCGGCGGCTGGGTGACCACGGAGTTCTCGTGGCGCTGGGTATTCGCCGCCGAGACCATCATCATCGTGGCGATCATCCTCCCCCTCACCCCGACGATCCGGGACGGACGCCGGGAGCCCGCTCGCGGTCGCTTCGACTTCATGGGCGTGGTCCTGTCGGCCGCCTCGATGATCCTCATCGTCCTCGCGCTGGTGTCCGCGAGCACCTGGGGCATCATCCGGCCGATAAACCCGCCCTTCGAGGTGTTCGGGTTCTCGCCGGTGATCCCCATCGTCCTCATCGGCGTGCTCGTCGGGTGGGCCTTCTTCGGCTGGGAGCGGCGCGTCTCGCGCCGGGGAGGCGCGCCGCTGGTCGGCACCGACCTCCTGGGCATACGCAGCCTGCGCGCGGGCCTCGGCTCGCAGATGGTCCTGTACTTCGTGATCGCGGGCACCTTCTTCGTGCTCCCGCTGTACCTGCAGACCGTCCTCGGCCTGGACGCCTTCGAGTCGGGGCTGCGCATGCTCCCGATGTCGATCGCGATCTTCGTGATGGCTCTCGCCGGTGCGCGCCTGTCGGCGAAGATCTCGCCGAGGACCCTGATCCAGTGCGGGCTGGGGCTGGGCGCAGGCGGGGTGCTCCTGCTGCTCGGCTCCGTGCAGGCGGACGCCCGCGGCACCCTCTTCGCCATCGCCATGGCCGTGATCGGCACAGGGCTCGGGCTGGCCGTGTCGCAGATCGGGAACGTCAACCTCTCGGCGGCCGACGAATCACGCAGCAGCGAGATCGGGGGCCTGCAGGGAACGACCCAGAACCTCGGGTCGTCGCTGGGCGTGGCCATCGCGGGATCCGTCCTCTTCATCGGCCTGGCCGCGGCGTTCAACGTGAATCTCGCGCAGGATCCGGCCGCCGACAAGAACCTCCAGAATGCGGCCCGGCAGGCAACGGCATCAGGCGTGCAGGTCGTCTCCGGGGAACAGGTCGAGGTAGCGGTCACCGATGCCGGATTGCCCCCCGCCAAGGTCGATGCCGTCGTGAACGCCTACGAGACGTCGAAGATCCAGGCGCTCCGGGCGGCACTGGGGATCGTGTTCGTCGTCGGCCTCCTCGGGCTGCTGGTGACGGGGGGGCTTCCGAGCGCGCCGATGGGCGGGCGCGGGCCACCATCCGCGTGATGCGCGAGAGTTCCGTGCAGGCGACGCCGCGCGACGCGGCATGGAGGTGATGTCTCATGGGCGCTGACTTCGGAGCCGAGATCGACGTGGCCGTGGCACCCGAGGTGGCCTGGGCGCTCGTGGGAGACCCCTGCGGCGTTCCGCAGTGGTATCCGCTCTACACCAGCTGCACGCTCGAGGGCAACGTGCGCACCCTCGAGCGGGCCGACGGCGCGGTGCTGGTGGAGGAGATGCTCACCCGCGATGACGCGGCGATGACCTACTCATACGCCGTCACCGATGGCCTTCCCCTGGCCGAGCACCACGCCTCCTTCACGGTCGTCCCCAGCGAGGGAGGCTGCCGCGTGGTGTGGAACACCCACGCCGTGCACGAGGACCCCTCCATCGACATGGAGGAGCGGCTCGTCGACCGCCAGGCGGAGGCCCTGGAGGGTCTCCGGGACGTCCTCGAGGGCCGGGGCGGGTGACCGCGGTGCCGTGCCGGCGCGCAGAAGGGATGTTCCGGCGCGACGCGCATTCTTATGCGGGTCTTAGGTTCATCTTGTCGGATGCTCAGGTCGGCGCCGCAGGATGGGCCCCGTCACTGATGACCGACCACGGGGGACGACCGTGAAGACCAGGAACAAGCGCATCGCAATGCTCGCCGGCGTCGGCGTGCTGGTGGGCGGAGGACTTGCCGGCGCGTTCGCTGCCACCAGCGGGCAGGGGGACCCGGCCGGCGACCTCGCCAGCGCCCTCTCGCAGCGCACGGGCGACCAGATCTCGGCGGCGGATGTGAAGGGTGCCTTCACCGACGTGCTGAAGGCGCGCCTGCAGGCCGACGTCGCAGCCGGTCGCCTGACCCAGGATCAGGCCGACCAGATGCTGGAGCGCGCCAAGAATGCTCCGCTCCCCGGCATGCGCGGCCCTGGTGGGCACGGTGGTCACCACGGACGCGGCGGACCCGGAATGGACGCCATCGAGAAGGCCGTCGGCGCCAAGATCGGCATGACCGAGGCCCAGATCGACGAGCAGGAGGCCGCGGGCAAGACCCTGGCGCAGATCGCCGAGACCAAGGGCATGGGCCGTGACGACCTGATCGCGACCATCGCGGGCGCCATCAAGGCGTCGGATCGCGGCGCGAACCTCACCGACGCGCAGGCCACGCAGATGGCCACCAACATCGCAGACGGCACGCGCGGTCCGCACGGCAAGGGTGGCCCGGGCGGCCCCGGTGGCGAGCGCCACCAGGCGGTCGAAGAGGCCCTGACGAAGGCGCTCGGCATCACCGAGGACGCCTGGCACACCGCGCGCGAGCAGGGCAAGTCGGCGGCTGACGTCGCCAAGGAGAAGGGCGTGGACGTGGCCACGGTGGTCGATGCCGTCACCGCCGCCATGAAGGCGCAGGGGCCGCCGGCCGGACGGACCGCTCCCGATGACGCCACGCTCAAGGAGCGGGCGACCGCGATGGTGAACGGGCAGGGCCGTGGCGGCCACGGACCCGGTGGCCACCACGGCGCCGATGGCCCCTGAGCATGACTCCTGCCGACAAGCGCGAGCGTGACAGCCGGCGGCTGACCAGGCTGAAGGTGGGCACGGTCGCCGTCACCGTCGCGGGGCTCGGCGTGTTTGCCGGCCTCGCGGCGGCCGGCACCGACGACACCGCAGCCACCTCGCCTGCCGACCCGACGATCCCCGGTGCGTCCTCGTCCGCCTCGGACGCGGCCCGTGCCGCCGAGAGCGACTCGTTCTTCGACGAGCAGGCCCAGGGCGGAGCCGTCGGCGGGTACGCCGAGGACGGGTACGCCGAGGACGGATACGGCGATGGCGAGTACGGGTACGGGTACGGCCGTGACCGTGATCATCATCACCGCGATCGCCACGGGCCACCGCCCGCCAGCGCCGACATGGGCGGCTACGGCGGATCGGGGCTGGGACCCTCAGGATCCATGCCGCAGTCCGGGATGGCGCCCGGCACCGACATGGGGCCGTCGCAGGGGTCCACCGGAGGGTCGTGACCATGGCCACCGCAGCGGGCCTCATCGCACTGCGCGAGACCTCCTTCCGGGCAATGGGAACGGAGGTGCGCGTGGTGGTGCCGGACGAGGTGCCGGTGCCGGTCACCGACCGGGTACGCGGGCTGTTCGCCGCCTGGGAATCCACGCTCAGCCGCTTCCGCAACGACTCCGAGCTGTCGCGCCTGAATGCCGCGGCCGGGGACATCGTCGTGGCCTCGCCCCTGCTGTTCGATGCCGTGCACACCGCCCTGCGCGCGGCGCGCGAGACCGGCGGGCTCTACGACCCCATGATGGGACGCCAGCTCGCGGCCCTGGGGTACGACCGCACCTTCGATGAGGTGCGCCACTCGGCCCCGGCGCCGGCGACGCCGGCTCCCGGGGGCGACTGGCGGAGGGCGTCCGCCGACCCCGAGACACGGTGCGTGGTCGTCCCGCGCGGTTGCGCGCTGGACCTCGGGGGCATCGCGAAGGGCATGGCAGTTGACGCATCGATCGGCGTCCTTCGAGACGCCGGCGTGACCACGGCCCTGGTATCGGCGGGGGGCGACCTCCGGGTGATCGGCCGGCCCCCGGCGCATCCGCACTGGGGGATTGCCATCGAGGAGCACGGAGACCGGGTGGTCACCCTGCACCGTGGCGCCCTGGCGACATCGTCGACCACCCGGCGACGGTGGGGAACCGGCGACATGGCACGCCACCACATCCTCGACCCCTGCACCGGCCTTCCGGCCGATCGCGGGATCCGTGCGGTCACCGTTGCGGCACGCACCTGCGCCCAGGCGGAGGTCGCCGCCAAGGCGGCTCTGGTGGCGGGCCCGCTCGCCGGCGCGGACATGCTCCGCCGGCTGGGCCTCGACGCCCTGGTGGTGCCCATCAGCGGACCACCCGTCGCCATCGGCGAGTGGCCCGATGAGGACGACGCGTGGACCTGAACACCATCCTCTGGATCATCGGCAGGTCCACGGGCATGGTCGGGGTGATCCTTCTCAGCCTCGCCGCCGCCATGGGGCTCGCCTTGTCGATGAAGGCCTCGTCGCCGCGGTTCCCGCGCTGGCTGACCACGGAGCTGCACCGCTACGTCACCATCCTCGCGGTGGTCGTCTCGGTGGTTCACCTGGTGGTGCTGTGGCTCGACACGCAGTCCGGGCTCTCCCTCATCTCGCTCGTCGTCCCCTTCACGAGCGGATGGGACCCGGTCGCCGTCGGTGTCGGCGTGCTGGGGCTCGAGATCACCCTCATCGTGTGGCTCACCACGCGCATTCGTGACCGCATTGGGTACCGGTCCTGGCAGATCATCCACCGCGCCGCGAGCATCGGCTGGGTGCTGGTGATCGCGCATGGCCTGCTTGCCGGCACGGACACTGGCTCCACCTGGGCGGTCATCACATACGCGGTGTGCGCCGCGCTCGTGGTGGGGATGCTGATCCCCCGCATGATCATCGGCCGCTCCACCGGCGAGGTGGCGCCCGACGTGCGCCCGGCCGGTTCGGCACACTCGTGACGTGAGGATCCTCGTGGCCGATGATGAGGAGGCCGTCCGCACCGCGGTGCGGCGGGCCCTCACGCTCGCCGGCTACGAGGTGGAGACCGCGGCCGACGGGGACGAGGCCCTGGCCTCGCTGGCTGAGCGCGCGCCGGATGCGGTACTCCTCGACGTGATGATGCCCGGAGTGGACGGCATCGAGGTATGCCGCAGGCTCCGCGCCGCCGGGGATGCCACGCCGGTGCTGATGCTCACCGCGCGCGACGCCGTGGGCGATCGCGTCGCCGGGCTCGACGCCGGCGCGGACGACTACATGGTCAAGCCCTTCGCCCTCCAGGAGCTCCTGGCCCGCCTGAGGGCCCTGCTGCGGCGCACGGGCACACCCGGGGGCGACGACGGCGCCATGCTCCGGTTCGACGACCTCTCCCTCGACCTCGCGGGTCATGCGGCGGAGCGCGGCGGGCGCCAGATCGACCTCACGCGCACCGAGTTCCAGTTGCTCGAGCTGTTCATGCGCAACCCGCGGGTGGTGCTCACCCGCTCGGTCATCCATGAGCGCGTCTGGGGCTACGACTTCGGCCCCACCTCGAACTCCCTCGGGGTGTACGTGGGCTACCTCCGCCGCAAGCTCGAGGAGGACGGCGGCTCGCGGCTGATCCACACGGTGCGCGGCGTGGGCTACGTGCTGCGCGACACATGACCATCCGCCGCCGACTGGCCATCGCTGCTGCCGTCACCGTCGCCGTGGCGGTGGCCGCGGCGTCACTGGCGAGCTACCTGGCGGTTCGGGCACGGCTGCTCGGCGAGGTGGATGACTCGCTCCGGCGACAGGTCGAGCGTGTGATGCACGACGGGCCCCGGGCGCTCCCGGGCCCAGGAATATTCCGGCGCGGCGACCGATTCGGCGGTCCGCAGATGTACTCGCAGGTGATCACCCCGCGCACCGGCATCACCGATGGATCCGGCGACGCGCGCGGCGGCGCTCGCGACCGGGGACGGCGGGGGGAACGCCTCGACACCGTCACGCTCCCGGTGACCGAGCGCGACCGCGAGGTGGCCGCGGGCACCGCCCCGTCGTACTTCTGGGACGCTGAGGTCCGGGATGTGCCCCTGCGGGGCATCACCACCCCTGTCGCCGCGGGGGTCGCCATCGAGTTCGCACGGCCCGTGGACGAGGTTCAGTCGGTGCTGCAGGGCCTCGGGGTGATCCTCCTCGTGGTCACGGGGGCAGGCATCGCCGTCGGCGCGGGCCTCGGCTGGGCCCTCACGGGCCGCGCGCTGCGTCCGGTCACCGACTTCACGGGCGAGACCGAGGCACTCGCCGGCGCGGGCGACCTCTCGCGTCGCCTGCCGGTCACAGGCGATGATGAGGTCGGGCGACTCGCCCGGGTGTTCAACGGAACGCTCGACCAGCTCGAGGCATCTGCCGAGGCCCAGCGGCGCCTGGTGGCCGACGCATCGCACGAGCTGCGCACGCCCCTTGCGTCGCTGCGGGCCAACATCGAGGTGCTCCAGCAACCGGGCACCCTGCCGCCCGAGGAGCACGCAGCGCTGCTGCGCGACGTGGTGGAGCAGACCGACGAGCTCTCGGCGCTGGTCACCGACATCGTCCGTGCGGGCGAGACGACCGTGCGTGAGGACGAGGCGCAGGACGTGCGCCTCGACGAGATCGTCACCGCGGCCATCGCGCGCATCCGCCGGCTGCACCCCGGCGTGACGGTGCTCGAGGATCTCTCCCCCACGGTGATCGACGGCGTACCCGAGCGCCTCAACCGCCTGGTGGCGAACCTGCTCGACAACGCCGTCAAGTGGAACGACCCGGGGCAGCCCATCGAGGTGACCCTGGGCGACGGCGTGCTGTCGGTGCGCGACCACGGTCCGGGATTCTCCGACGACGACCTCCCCCACGTGTTCGACCGCTTCTACCGCTCGGCCGAGGCGCGGGGCAAGCCGGGCTCAGGCCTCGGCCTGTCGATCGTGCATCAGGTGGCCGAGATGCACGGGGCCACCGCGACCGCGCAGAACGCGCCCGGCGGTGGCGCACTGATGACGGTGGACTTTCACCTGACGTAGCCCACCGGCGCCCCGCAGTGGGAGGGGTGATCGGGGCGTGCAGGTGGGACAGCACCGGGGTCTGGCAGTGCCGGGCCTTCCCGCGTAATGC
>JAPOLI010000049.1 GCA_029977205.1 bacterium | reverse complement strand
CCGCCGGCGCCATGCCGGAGTAGCTCAGTTGGTGCGCGGATTACGGGCGGTGAAGGTAAAGCCGGAGAGCGGATTCGAACCGCTGACCCCCTGTTTACAAGACAGGTGCTCTGACCAACTGAGCTACTCCGGCATGGCGCCGGCGGGGCGGGCGCACAGGGAGTTCTAGTCGACGACCTCGACGGGGCAGCCGGCGTGCTTCTCGACTCCCTCCGAGACGTCGGCACCGAAGACCTTGCCGAGGAACCCGTGATGGCTGTGCCCGACCACGATGAGTTGCGCACGGTAGTCCTGGGCTGTCTCGACGATGAGCGCCGCGGGCTCACCGATCGCCCACGCATACTCGGCCTTCGCGACGGCACCGTCGTCAACGAGGCCCCGGGCCTCCTCGAGCGCCTCGTGGACGTCGGGCATCTCGGGGAACGGTCCCTGCATCGGGCTGCCGTCACCCATGGTGCCGAAGGCGCGGGGGCCCGTGGGGTCGAGGATGGCCTCGTGGATCGCCACGACGAGCAGCGGCGCGTGCTTCTCGTTGCAGCGCTCGATGGCCCGCTGCAGGGCACGCTTCGACGAATCGCTGCGGTCGTAGCCGACCAGGACGGGTGCGCTCATGGAATCCCCTGGGTTGATGAGGGCCCGTGGGGGCCGTTGATGCCCGGAAACGTAGCCAGAAACGCGTGATGCCGCCTGAATCGGCGGCATCACGGCATAGTCTCACCCTCGGGTTGAGGGTTTGGGTCAGGCTCTACCCGAGGTCGAGTACCTCGCGCTCCTTGAGGTGGACCTCAACCTTGCGCTTGACGCGCTGCAGGGCGTTGTCGACGCTCTTCGGGTTGCACTCGAGCTTCTCGGCGACCTCTTCGTAGGAGCGGCCCTCGAGGTACATCGCGAGCACCTGGCTCTCCAGGGGGCTCAGCACCTGACCGAGGCACTCCACGAGGCTCTGCAGCTCCTCGGTGGAGATGGCCTGATTCACCGGGTCGGTCACCGGGTCGTCCGGCAGCACGTCGGCGAGGGTGGTCTCCTGCTCGCTCCCCGCCCGCGTGTTGCTGAAGGAGACGTAGGTGTTGAGGGGGGTGTGCTTGTTGCGCGCCGCCGTCTTGATCGCCGTGATGATCTGGCGGGTCACGCACAGTTCGGCGAATGACCGGAAGGACGCCTCGCGCTCGGGGCGGTAGTCACGGACAGCCTTGAACAGGCCGATGAGGCCCTCCTGGATCAGGTCCTCCGAGTCACCGCCGGCCAGGAAGTACGCGCTGGCCTTGAGGCGCACGAAGCCCCGATAGCGGGCGATGATCTGATCCATCGCCTGCTGGTCGCCGGCCCGTGCGCGTCGCACGAGGCCCTCGTCCACGATGTCGACATGGCCCTGTTGGTCCAGGTCGGTCAGCCTGCGGGCGGCGGCTCCCATTCTCACTCCCGTTCGGCCTGTCGGCGGGTGGTTTCCAATCCCTCAACCTGCACATTAGGGATACCCTGAATGTGCACTTGAAGGTAAGAGATGCGGGATTGATACCGATCGCACAAGACGCTGTCAACCTCTGGCGCGAAATCAGTCCCCCGCGACGGCCTGAAATGCGAGTACTGCAGCGGCCGTGGACAGGTTCAGGGACCCCACGCTCCCCCGCATGGGAACACGCACGAGGCGGTCGCAGACCTCGCGCACGCGGGGCCTGAGGCCGGCGCCCTCGGCGCCCAGGACGATCACGACCGAGGGGTCCCAGGCGAGCTCCCGGTAGTCGGTCCCCTCGTCGGCATCCGCCCCGGCGGCCCATCGCCCTGACCCTGCGAGATCGTTGATGAATGCGACGATCGAGCCCACCCGGGCGATCGCGAGGTGCTCCACGGCGCCGGCCGACGCCTTGCAGGCGACCGGCGTGATCCCCGGGCTTCCCCGCGTGGCGATCACAAGCCCCGCGAAGCCCGCTGCATCTGCCACGCGCGCCACCGCGCCGAGGTTCCGCGGATCCTGCACCTCGTCGAGCACCATGACGGGCCCGGAACCCTCAAGCACAGATTGAGGGTCGGCGTAGGGGTAGTCCTCGGTGATCGCGACCATGCCCTGGTGGTCTCCGGTGCCCGCGAGGCGGGCAAGGGCATCCCGACCCTTGACCACCACCGTCACGCCCGCAAGGGCAGGGTCCTCCGAGGCCTGCTCCAGCGCCCATACCTCGCTCACGGGCCTGCGGCCCGCCCGGATGAGCTCGCGCACCGGGTTACGGCCGTACACCAGGACCGGGCCGTCGGCGTCGGTCCTTCGCGGACGCCGCCCCTGGCGACGGCTGCTCATGAGGCCGGGACGACCTCGGCGCCATCCGGGCCGTCGCGCACCTCGAACCCCTGCGCGGCGATGGCATCCCTGAGGGCATCGGCCTCGGCGAAGTCACGGGCCGCACGGGCGTCCTCGCGGCGGCGCAGGAGGTCGAGTACCTCCGCAGGCACCTGCGCGCCGTCGCGCGTCTCGGCCAGTCCTGCGAGCCCGATCATGTCGAGGAGCCCCGCCAACTCGAGGCGCACCTCCTGCAGCTGCCCCTCGGATGGCCTGCCGCGCTCGAGGGCCTGGTTGATCGCCCGCACGAGATCGAAGATTGCCGCCATGGCGCCCGGGGTCCCGAAGTCGTCGTCCATGGAGTCCACGAATCGCGTTCGGGCCTCCACGACGGCCGCGGCGAGTTCCGGGTCGTTGCCATCGCCCGGATCCTCGAGGGCGCGGTCGAGCGCGCGGATGGCGTTGCGTATGCGCGCGCACGCGGCCTGGGCGTCCTTCATCCGGTCCTCGGAGAACGGCAGCCGCGAGCGGTAGTGGCTCTGCATGAAGTACGCGATCACGGTATCGGCGCCCCATTGCTCGACCACGTCGGCCAGCAGGGCGATGTTGCCGATGCTCTTGCTCATCTTGCTGTCGCTGAGCTCGAGCATCTCGTTGTGCATCCAGATGCGCGCGAATGGCGCATCGCGTGCGCCCTCGCTCTGGGCGATCTCGTTCTCGTGGTGCGGGAACACCAGGTCGATGCCGCCGCCGTGCACCGCGAAGCCCGTGCCGAGCTCGCCCTCCGCCATGGCCGAGCACTCGATGTGCCACCCGGGCCGTCCCGGTCCCCATGGGGAGTCCCACGCAGCGTCCTCCCCCTCCTTCTGCCCCTTCCACAGGGCGAAGTCGAGGGGGTCTTCCTTGAGCTCACCGGGGTCGGTATCGGTCATCTCGTCGGGGTTACGACCCGACAGGGCCCCGTAGCGCGGGAAGGCCCGCACCCGGAAGTAGACGTCCCCGCCTGCGACATAGGCGAGATCGCGGTCGATGAGATCGGCGATCAGCGCGATGATGTCGTCCATGCAGCCGGTAACCAGCGGCTCGGCGTCTGGTCGGCCCAGGCCCAGCAGGTCGGTGTCCTCGATGTACTGCCGGGTGCACCGCTCGGCCAGTTCCACCGACGGGATCCCCTCCGTGCGCGCGGCGTCGTAGATCTTGTCGTTGACGTCGGTCACGTTGATGACCAGGCGCGCGCGCATGCCGCGGCGCTCGAGATAGCGCTTCAGCACCGAGAACACCACGAAAGGCCGCGCGTTGCCGATGTGGATGCGCGAATACACCGTGGGCCCGCATGCATAGATGCCGATGACGCCATCGTCATCCGCCACGAGGGGCTCGTCACGACCCGTCAGGGTCGAGTGGAGCCTCACGGTCACCCGGTCACCTCGACCAGTGCCACGGCCTGGCAGGAGATCCCCTCGCCACGCCCCGTGTAGCCCATCTCATCGGTGGTGGTGGCATGCACCGACACCGGTGCACCCACGGCGCGCGTGAGGGCCTCCTGCATGGCATCGCGGTGCGGGCCGATGCGCGGGCTCTCGCAGACGATCACGGCGTGCACATTGACGGGCTCCGCCCCCTCCGCCGCCATCCAGTCGCGCACATGGGCGATCATCGCCGCCCCGGTGACGTCCTTCCACTCCGGTGCGCCCGGCGGGAAGAGCACGCCGATGTCCGGGCCGCCCGATGCGGCGAGCAGGGCATCGCACACCGCGTGGGCCACGACATCACCGTCGGAGTGGCCGGCCAGGCCGGTCGGGTGCTCCACGCCGATGAGGCCCAGCATCAGTGGCACGCCCGGCTCCAGCCGGTGCGCATCGACACCAATCCCCACCCTCATGCCCATCGGATCTCCACCTGCTCGGGTTCGCGTGACCGGAACCGCGTGATGGTCTCATAGCCTGCGCCGCGGAGTGCCGCGACGGCCGTCGGATAATCACGGGCAACGTCCTCGGGCCGGTGCGCATCGCTGCTGAGCGTCACCGGAACCCCGGCCTCGCGGAAGGCCGACAGCCAATCGGGATCGGGGTAGAGCGCCCTGCAGGGCTTTCGCAGCCCCGCGGAGGAGCACTCCACCGCGATGCCGGAGTCGGCGATGGCCGCAATGGCGTCGTCGCGACGGCCCGTGAGCGCTGTGGGCATCGGCGTTCCAAACACCTTGGGAAGATCCGGGTGGGCCAGGACGTCGAACAGCCCGCTGCCGGCCGCGGTGGCGAGCTCATCGAGGTAGCGACCCCAGGTCTCCTCCGGGCCGAGGGAGTCCCAGCACGGGTAGTCGGGGTGGTCCACGGCGAGATCGCCGAGCCAGTGCACGGATCCGAGGACGATGTCGAACGGCTGCGAGGCCAGCAGGGCACGGATGTCATCCTCCCGCCCGGGGATCCAGTCCATCTCGATGCCGATCAGCACCGGCAGGCCCTCATCGCGGGCAGCGGCGAGTGCCGCGCAGTGGGCGGTGAGGTCTTCCGTTGCCTCGGCCTGCCACCAGGGGTTCGGGTGCCAGTCGCGCACCTGGGCGAACCGGTGCACGTGCTCGGTGATGGCGATCTCGTCCACCGCGCGCGCCTTGGCAGCGTCCACGTAGCGCCCGATCCACGCAGGCGTGCGCGGACCGCCGTCCGCATCCCATCGGTGACGATCAGCCGCGCGGGCCTCGGGCCCGTCGGGCTGCAGGTGCAGGTGGTAGTCGGTCAGCACGGCCGCAGGACGTTACGCGATGCGGCCGGTACCCAGCAGCACCTCGGCAAGGCGCAGATCGGCCTGCGTGGTGACCTTGAGGTTGGGCGCGTCGGGGTCGTGCAGCAGCACCGGCACGCCGCGCCGCTCGGCCATGCCCGCGCAGTCGGTGGCGCTGTCCAGTTCGGCGTCATCCGCGTCGGCGAACACCCCACGAAGCGTCTGGGCCTGGAATGCCTGAGGTGTCTGGGCCCCCCACAGGCCGGCGCGGTCGACGGTGGCCTCCACCGCGCCCGAGTCGCCAGCGCGCTTGAGGGTGTCCGCCACGGGTGCGGCGGCGATGACCGCCGGCGAGGACGGCAACCGCGCGATGAGGCCGGACACCAGGCGGGGAGTGATGAGCGGGCGCGCGGCGTCGTGCACGAGGATCGCCTCGACATCCTCGGGCACCGCGACGAGCGCCGCGGCCACGGAGCGCTGGCGACTGCTTCCCCCCGGCACGATCGCATGCACTTCGGCGTGGCCGGTGACCGCGGCGGCCATGGCGGCCTCACCGCCCGGCGGGCAGGCGATCACGATGCACTCGACCTCGGGGGATGCGGCCAGGGCGCGGGCCGACCAGGCCACCATGGGGAGCCCCGCGACGGGCACCAGCGCCTTCGGGAGCCCCGCGCCGAGCCTGTCGCCCGACCCGGCGGCCACGATGATGGCTGCCGCCCTCACCGCCCCGGGGCCGGGAGGCGCGCGAAGATCATCTTGCCGGACGGGTTCTGGATGGCGCTGGTCACCTCGACGTCAGTGACGTCGCCGCCCACCAGGGCCCGTCCGCCCTCCACGACGACCATCGTGCCGTCGTCGAGATAGCCCACGCCCTGGTCGTACTCGCGCCCCTCGCGGATGATCCGCACGCTCAGGGTCTCGCCGGGCAGCGCGACGGGCTTGAGCGCGATGGCCAGCTCGTTGATGTTCAGCACCTCGATGCCCTGAATGCGGGCGACCTTGTTGAGGGCGTAGTCGGTGGTGACGATGCTCGCGTGCATGTCGCGCGCGAGGTTCACGAGCTTGGCGTCCACCCCCTCGCCCGCCACCTCGCCGGTGCGGATCTGCACGCGCTGGTCGCCCGTCTCGCGAATCCGCTCCACCAGGTCGAGGCCGCGCCGACCGCGCTGGCGCTTCTCGGGGTCGGCCGAGTCGGCCAGGCGCTGGAGTTCCTCGAGGACGAACGCAGGGATCACGATCTGCCCCGGCATGAACCGTGCATCCATCACGTCGATGATGCGACCGTCGATGATCGCGCTGGTGTCGATGAGGCGCGGCGCCACCGACGAGGCGCTGCGCGATCGGATGCCCACGAGCCTCAGGATGTCGGCGTGCTTGCGCGCGGCGATGCGGGTGAACACGTAGGCGACAAGCAGCACCACCGGCAGGAGCAGGTACGGGCCCACCACGGGCAGGCGGGCGACGGCCACCCCGGCCAGGGCCGCAGCCACCAGGCCGACCACGAGCCCCAGTGCTCCCACGATGAGCTCGCCCGCGGAGCGGGTGTCGGCCGCGCGATCGATGGCGCGCATGCGCGACGGCAGCCACCGCGCGATCAGGCTCCCCACGCCCCATCCGATGATGGCGCCGAGGGCGATGACACCGATGTAGGCCAGGTAGTGCCACGGCTCGCCGATCGCGGCGCCCAGGTCGATGCGACGGCCGATCTGATACGCCCCGAGCGCACCGAGCAGCATCAGCACCGACTGGGTGACCAGGGCGACGATGCCCCGCGCCCTGCGCGGCGGGGTGCCGGCGCTGGGGTACGGAAGGCCACTGCCCGTGGTCGCGGGGCGCGGCGGGTCCGCCTGCGCGGCCCGATCCTTGTCCGTGGACGTCGTCATCACCCCCTCGCCTTCGTCGGTAGTTCCACCCGCGATCCCCGGCTTCCTGCGCGGGGCTCGGGTACCAACCAACGAGGATTGCACGCACGGACGCGTGACGCCATCCCCTGCGCACGTACGGGGTCGTTCACGTGTGCTCCGGCGAATACGGCGTGATCCCCGGCCGCGGAAGCGTGTCCGCGGCCGGGGAGCGCACTATTCGGTGTCGCCCTCGGCGTCGGCGCCCACGGCGACGGCCTCCGGTGCCGGTGGCGCGATCGCCTCCTCGCGGCGCTCCATCGACATCGTGTCGCCATCGCGGTCGACCACGATCACGAGGCCCTCCGACAGGGTGCCATGCAGCAGCTCATCGGCGAGCGGGTCCTCGAGCAGGCGCTGGATCGCGCGGCGCAGCGGCCGGGCGCCCATCGCCGGGTCGTAGCCCTCCTCGACGAGGAGGTCCTTGGCGGCCTCGGTGAGCTGGATCGACACGCCCTGCTCCGACAACTGCTTCTGCAGCCGCACGAGCATGAGGTCGATGATCGACTTGATCTCGTCCTTCGACAGCTGGTGGAAGACGATGATCTCGTCGATGCGGTTGATCAGCTCGGGGCGGAATACCTTCTTGAGCTCGCCCATGATGCGCGTCTTCATGTCGTCGTAGTCCATGCCGCCACCCTCCTCGGCCACGCTGAAGCCCAGCGGGGTCGAGCGGGTGATGGTGGACGCGCCGATGTTGGACGTCATGATCACGATGGCGTGCCGGAAGTCCACCTGACGCCCTTGGGCGTCGGTGAGGCGTCCGTCCTCGAGGATCTGCAGGAGGATGTTGAACACCTCCGGGTGGGCCTTCTCGATCTCGTCGAGCAGGATCACCGAGTACGGCTTGCGGCGCACCTGCTCGGTGAGCTGGCCGCCCTCGTCGTAGCCGACGTAGCCGGGCGGCGACCCCACGAGGCGCGAGACCGCGTGCTTCTCCATGTACTCGGACATGTCCACCTGGATGAGCGCCTGCTCGTCACCGAACAGGAACTCGGCCAGCGTGCGGGCGAGCTCGGTCTTGCCCACGCCCGAGGGGCCCAGGAAGATGAACGAGCCGGCCGGGCGCTTGGGGTCCTTGATGCCCGCGCGGGCACGGCGGATGGCGCGGCTGGCGGCCGTGATGGCGGCGTCCTGGCCGATGACCCGCTGGTGGAGCTCGTCCTCCATGCGGAGGAGCTTCTGGGTCTCGGCCTCGGTGAGCTTGAACACCGGGATGCCGGTCCACATCGAGACGATGTCGGCGATCTCCTCCTCGCCGATGCTCGGGCGGGGGCCGTCGGTCTCGCCGCTGCGCCACTCGTCCTCGAGCTCGCGCTTGCGCTGCGTGAGCTTGC
>JAPOLI010000048.1 GCA_029977205.1 bacterium | reverse complement strand
TAGTCGGTGCAGTTCGAGCACGAGGTGACCTCGCGGTAGCGCTCCTGCCCGGGCATCCAGGCCTCGCAGTCGAACTTGCGGGCCGCGGATGCGCCCAGGTCACCCACCGCGATGTCCACCACGCGGTACGGGATTCCCAGCTCGCGCAGTATCCGCTCCTCGATGTTCAGGATGCGCTGATGCTCGTCATCCGACTGGTCGGGCGTGGTGAACGAGAACATCTCGACCTTGTCGAACTGGTGCACGCGGAAGATCCCGCGCGTATCGCGCCCCGCCGCACCCGCCTCGCGCCGAAAGCACGATGAGATGCCCGCATAGCGCAGGGGCAGGTCGTCGGAGTCGAGGATCTCGTCCTGATGCAGCGCGGCCAGTGGTACTTCGGAGGTCCCGACCAGAAAGAGGTCGTCATCGGCAGTCGCATAGACCGACGCGCGGTCAGCGGGGAAGAACCCGGTGCCCACCAGCGCGCTCTCGCGCACCAGCACGGGCGGGATCACCGGCGTGAACCCCTCGCCCTCGACCAGATCCACGGCCCATGACACCAGCGCCATCTGCAGGCGCACGAGCGGCCCCATGAGGTAGGCGAACCGCGCGCCGGAGGTCCGGGCTGCGCGCTCGAGGTCGAGGCCGCCGAAGCCCTCGGCGATCTCGACGTGGTCGCGCGCGCCTTCCTCGAAGCGCGGGATCTCCCCCACCGTGCGCAGCTCGCGGGCGTCGTCCTCGCCTCCGTCCGGGGCATCGTCCTGGGCGAGATTGGGAAGGGAGAGCAGGAGCGCGTTGCGTCGTTCCTCGGCAGCGCGAAGGACCTCCTCATCGGCGGCGGTGCGGTCACGCAGTTCGCGCGCGGCCTCCTCGCGGCCCGGCGGCACCTCGCCGCCGGCCTTCCTCGCCATTCCGATCTCTTTGGCGATGCGGCCCGATTCCGCACGCTGCTCCTCCACGCCGGCACGCAGGCTCCGGCACTCGGCGTCCACGGCGATCAGGGCGTCGAGGTCCGCGGCGCCACCGCGGCGCGCAAGGGCGGCACGCACGCGATCGGGGTCCTTCCTGATGAGCCGCAGGTCCAGCACCCGTCAGTTTCCCCTCGCGTCGGGGTCGGCCTTCATGCCATCGACGAGCGACTCGAGGTCATCCGCGAATGCGAACGAGTCCCGGGTGCCGGTGATGTCGAACACCCTCAGCACCTGCGGCGTGGCACCCACGATCGCCACGCCACGGCCCTCCGTCGGAAGCCGGCCCTTCAGGCTGATGATGGCCCCGAGGCCGCTGGAGTCCAGCACCGTCACCTCGTGCATGTCGAGCACGACGCCGGTGCACCCGGCCTCGTCGACCCCGCGCCGGAAGACGGGCACGGTGTAGATGTCCAGTTCACCGCTGAGCATGACGACCGCGAGCCCGCCCCGGCGGTGCGTGGCGAGCTCGAGGCCCATGGGATCCGGTGCTACTGCGTGATGCTGTCGACGTACGCGACGACGTTATCCAGGTCAGCGCCGCTCACAAGGCCAGCGGGCATCGCCCCGCGCCCGTTCTGCACGGTCATCTTGATCGTCGCGGCATCGAGTGTCATGCCACTGAGCTGCGGCCCCACGCCGGCCTCGGTGCCGCCGTTGGGGTGGCATCCCTGACAGTTGGCCTCGAACACGGTTTTGCCCGCTGCCACATCACCGGTGGCCGCCGCCTCGCCCTCGCCGCCGTCCGGGGCAGGGGCCTGCGCGTCGGTGGCAGCCGACGATCCGCTGTCCGCGGTCGGCGCGGACACCGTCTTGCCCTCGGAGTCAGTCTGCGCCGCCACGTTGTCGATGGTCGTGGCGTCCGCGGGAGTGACGGATGCGGACTCGTCCGAACCGCATCCCGCACCGATGCCGATCAGCGCGGTGGAGGCGACGACCGCGGCCGCAATGGTTAGTCCTCGACGCATCTTTTCTCCCCAGAGACGCAGTGCAGTGGCTACGCGATAACCCTACCATCGGGTCGTACGCCCTTTCGCCCGCCTCTCCTGCGAGGAGGGCGCATTCCGGGAGGTTTGGCACGTGATTCAGGGACTCGGCCGGGACATTCCCGACGTCGCCCGGGACGCCTGGGTGCACGAGGCGGCCGTGGTGATCGGGCGGGTGCGGCTGGGTGCGCTCTGCTCGGTGTGGCCGACCGCGGTCATCCGCGGCGACATCGAGCGCATCGAGGTGGGCGAGGGCACAAACGTGCAGGACGGGGTAGTGCTGCACGCCGATCCCGGAATGCCGTGCGTGGTCGGGCGGCACGTGACCATCGGTCATCAGGCCACAGTCCACGGCTGCGCGGTGGGCGATGAATGCCTCATCGGCATCGGCGCCACCGTGCTGAACGGCGCCTTCATCGGCGCAGGCAGCATCGTCGGTGCCCATGCCCTAGTGCCGGAGGGAATGGTGGTGCCCGAGGGATCGCTGGTGGTGGGCGTTCCCGCGCGGGTGCGCAGGGAGCTGACCGGCGACGAGCGCCGCGGCCTGCGGGCGCAGGCCGAGCGCTACATCGCCAACGCGGCCCGGCACCGGGCCGATGCCACCCCTATGTGAGGGTGTACTCCGGCCCACTGCCGCCCTCGGGCGGGGTGAGCTGCCCGCCCTTGGCGGTGATGGCCCCGCACTGCACGCAGTTCGGGTTGTTCATGCGCACATGCACCATGCCGTCCGCCGTGGCGGAGCCGTCAACGATCTCATATACCTTGGCGGGGCACATATTCTCCCACGACACGGCCAGCGCGCGCGGCACCTCGGTGCGGATGCGAATGTGGTTGGGCTGGTCATCCCGGGTCTTGTTGCCGCTTAGGAACACGGACGAGAGCTTGTCGAAGATGTACTCGCCATCGGCCTTCGGGTAGTCCCGGTCCGGCCCGATGATGACCGGTTCGTCCTTGTCGGCCTTGATCGTGACCTGCTTCGGCAGCTTGCCGCGCGTCACCGTGGTGAGGCCGGCGACCATGCCGCCGTAGATGAACCCCTTCTGGAATGCGGGGCGGAAGTTGCGCACCCGCCACAGGTCCTTCCATACCTCGGAGTCCTTGACGGCCGCGGTGTAGTTCCACAGGCCCGCGGTCTGCTCGGCGGTGCCGGCTTTGATGGCCTGAGCCACCTGCTCGGCGGCGATGATGCCCGACTTCATCGCGTAGCTCACCCCCTTGAGCGCGGCGAGGTTGACGAAGCCAGCGGAGTCGCCGCACAGCACCGCACCCGGCACGTGGAAGCGGCTGGGCAGCCCGTAGATGCCGCCCGACGGGATGGTCTTGGCGCCCCATGCCACGCGCCGGCCGCCCTCCAGGATGTCCTTGAATAGCGGGTGGGTCTTCGCCTGCTGCAGCAGGTCGTGTGCGGAGATGTTGGCGTCGGCGGCGTCAAGGCCCACGACCATGCCGATCGACACCATGTTGCCGCCCATTGGGTAGAGCCAGGCCCCGCCGTACTCGCGCCACTTGGCGCCCATGCGCAGCGGCCAACCGATGGTGTGGATCACGCGATCAAGGGGCTTCTCGACCTCCCAGACCTCCTTCACGCCGATCTCGTAGATCTGCGTGGTGTCCTGGTCGAGCTCGAAGTGCCGTCGCAATACACCGGCCAGGTGCCCCTGCGTGCCCTCGCAGATAACGGTGACCTTGGCGCGCAACTCGACGCCCGGCTCGAACGTGGAGAGCTCTTCGCCCTCGCGCCCGCGGCCCTTGTCGCCAGTCTTCACTCCCACTACGCGACCGTCCTGCACCAGCAACTGCTGCGCGTCGCTCTCGGGCAGCATGTAGGCGCCGAACTCCTCGGCCTGCTCCGCCATGAAGCGCGACAGCTGGCTGATCGACACGACCCAGTTGCCGTGGTTGTTCAGGTCGGGCGGCGTCGGGATCTTGATCTTGCCGTTGCGGCGGAGGAAGTAGACCGACTCCTTGTGGACTTCCTCGAAGACGCCGGGGGTCTCGCCGGGTGCGGCATCCGGGAACAGCGACTTGAACGGACCGGGGCGCATCACCGAGCCGGACAGCAGGTGCGAGCCGGGCCCCTTGCCCTTCTCCACGATGGCGATGGGGACCTCGCCGAGGGCCTCCATGAGCTCCTCGTCCTCGGCCATCAGCTGCCCGAGGCGGATGGCCCCCGCGAGGCCGGAGGGGCCTGCGCCCACGAACAGCACGCCCACCTCGATGTACTCGTCCTCGCCCGCCTCCGGGGCGATCACGTAGTCGGATGGCCGATGGCGCGGCGGGTACTGGGCGGGGATCGTGCTCATCGTGGCGTGCTCACCTTGCGAGTCGCGTTTGACAAAAAACCCTCATTTGCAGGTAGTTCATGGAGCATAGCGGATTCGAACCGCTGACCTCCTGGGTGCGATCCAGGCGCTCTCCCAACTGAGCTAATGCCCCCGGCAGCCTGCAATCCTAGCGGCTGCAGGGGACGTCGTCACCCCCGCTATCCTCCCGCGCCGTGCTCGACCTCAACGCCCACATCCTTCCCGGTATCCACTCCGCCACCCCGGACCTGGCGTCGGCCCTCGCGGCCGCCGGCGACCTGGTGGCCTCCGGGGTGCAGACGGCGGTCGCCCCCGCACTGGTGGCGGATGCGCCCGCACATGAGCTTGATCGCGCCGACGCTGCGCGGCACGCGCTGCTCGATGCACTTGCCGCGGCGGACGTGCCCCTCCGCTTGCTCCCCGGCGCAGTGGTGCCGGTGGAGGTGCTGGCGTTCCTGCCCACGGATCTCATGGCACGGTGCACCGTCGGCGACGGCGGACGCTGGATCGTCACGACCCTTCCCTCAGCGGGATGGCCCCTCATGATCCCCGAACTGATCCGGGGCCTGGACATGGGCGGGATGGGGCTGGTCATCGCGCACCCGGAGCGCAGTGAGTCCGTGCAGGCCTCGCCCGACCGGCTGCGCGACCTGCTGGGGCGCGGCGCGCTGGTGCAACTGGGCGCCGGCAGCATGCGCGGAGACCACGGGCCGCGCCCGGAGCGCACCGCGTTCGATCTCCTGCGCAACGGAATGGTGACGGTCGTCGCCTCCGATGCACCCTCGCGTACGGGGCATGCCCTCGATCTGGATGCGGTCGCGGACATGCTGGAGAAGGTGCTGCGACGGCCCCATGCCGACGTTTCGTGGATGCTCGACGCCGGACCGCAGCGGATCGCCGCGGGTGAGCTCGTGCGCGCTCCGCGCCTGGTGCCGTTGCCGCGCGCTGCCGCGGACTAGGCGGGCCGGGCCGCCCGGATGGCCTCCCGCGTGCGCGGCAACCCATCCTCGACGGGGGTGCGGGCGCTCCAGCCCAGCGCCGCGCGAGCCGCGGCGGGGTCCAGACAGCTGCGCTGGATCTCGCCGGGACGCGCAGGCGCGAACTCGGGCTCGCCCGCACCTAGCAGGCGCGCGAGATCCAGCACCGACACTTCCCGTCCGGTGCCGATGTTCAGGGTGGCATCGTCGGGGCCGGCCTCTGCCCGGAGAAACGCATCCACGACGTCGTCGACGTAGACGTAGTCGCGGGTCTGAAGGCCGTCCCCGAACACGGTGACCTCCTGGCCATCGATGATGCGGCCCGAGAAGATGGCCACCACGCCGGCCTCGCCGTGCGGATCCTGGCGCGCCCCGTACACGTTGCCGAGGCGGAGCCGGACAGTGGGGGCGCCATACAGGCGGCCGTACAGCGCGCAGTAGCCCTCGCCCGCGAGCTTGCTCTGCCCGTAGTGCGACATCGGGCGCGGCTCGGCGGTCTCGGGTGTGGGGATCGGAAGGCCGTCGTATTCGCCGTATACCCCGCCCCCCGTAGCCGCGAACACCACGCGTGCGCCCACTGCCCGGGCGGCTTCCAGCACTGACAGGGTGCCGTTGATGTTCACGTCAGCATCGAATGTCGGCTCGGCGATGGCACGCCGCACATCGGCCTGTGCCGCCAGGTGGAACACGGTGGATGGCCGGGCCGCCGCGACTGCCGCGGCCACGGCGCCCACATCACGGATATCGGCGCGGTGAAGGGCGGCGGCTGCGGGCACGTTCCGCAGGTGCCCCGTGGAGAGGTCATCGAGGACGTGGACCTCGCGCCCCTCGGCCACGAGCGCATCGGCAAGGGTGGATCCGATGAACCCGGCCCCCCCGGTGACGAGCACTGCTCCGGTGCCGCCCACTGCTAGCCTCGGCGGGCCATGGGGCCCCGATCGCATTCACCGTTCATGTGCCCTCCCGTGACGCCGTGGGGCGGCAGCATGGCCGACCCGGCATGAGCCCGCAACCCGGCATTCGCGGCGGCGCGCGCAGTCCCCGGCCCGAGGTGTTGGCCCGGCTGGCGGAAGGCGTACCGTCAGGCAATCGCCGGATCGTCCGCTCGGCCCGCGCCCGCGTAGTGGGCATCGGGATTTGCGCGGTCACCGCCGTTGCGGTGCTGGGCGCCGTGGTCGCGGTGGGCTACCCGTGACCGGCACGTTCATCAGCCTCGAGGGCGTGGACGGGTCCGGCAAGAGCACGCAGGCCTCGATGCTTTCTGAGGCCCTGCGCCGACGCGGGCATGAGGTGATCCACGTGCGCGAGCCGGGGGGCACGCCGCTTGGCGAGGACGTCCGCGACATCGTCCTGGGCCCCGACGCAATGAGCCCATGGGCCGAGGCGCTCCTGTTCGCAGCCGCGCGCGCCCAGTTGGTGGCCGACGTCATCGAGCCCGCCATCGCCGCCGGCACCTGGGTGGTGGCCGACCGGTTCATCGACTCCTCGCTCGCCTACCAGGGCGCGGCCCGCGGCCTCGGGATCGCCGAGGTGGCATTCATCAACGCGCATGGAATCGGGGGCTCCATGCCCGATCTCACGATTGTCCTCGACATCCCGCCCGGTGCCGCCATGGACCGGCGCGCGGGCCGGGGCAGCGTCGACCGGATCGAGGGCGAGGGCGAGGCCCTCCAGGAGAGCGTGGCGGAGGGGTATCGCGAGGTCGCGCGCATGTACCCGGACCGCGTGCACCTGGTCTCCGCCGCCGGCACGCTAGAAGATGTACACGCCCGGCTGATGGCCGCCGTGATCGGGGGCATGTGACGCTTCAGGTGAGCGGCCAACCCCTCGCATCGAGGGTGCTCTCCGCGGCGGTGGCGCGGCCATCTCCGCCACAGCAACTGCTCCTGCACGGACCGCGCGGGTCGGGCAAGCGCCGAGCGGCGCGCGCCGTGGCATGGGCCCTGGTGGACCCCCTTGGAACCCACGAGCCCACTGAGGAGTCGCTCGACATCCAGACCGTCGCGGCCTCGGGCACGACGATCCGCCTGCAGGACGAGCTGGAGCCCGTGCTGGCGGGCCTGGCATCCCGCCCCGTCGTGGGCGAGCGGCGCGTGATGATCATCGACGGAGCCGAGCGTCTGCGCCCGCAGGATGGTGCGGACCGCATCCTCAAGGTGCTTGAGGAGCCCCCACCTCTCTCCCACGTGATCCTCGTGGTGGACAACCTCGGCGACATCATCCCCACCATCCGCTCGCGGTGCATGCTGGTCCCGTTCCGCACACCGGGGTGGCGCCAGATCGCCGCGCTGCTGGAGGCGCAGGGCGAGGAGGCCGCCGTGGCGCGCGCACACGCCCGAGCCGACGGCCTTCTGGCGCTGGAGATGGGCCCCTTCGAGCGGCGGCTTCGCGCCCTCGGCGTAGACCTCGGACTGGCGAGCCTGCAGGGCGCCTCGGGGGGGTCGTCCCTCGTGCACGACATTCAGGCCGCGATGGACGAGGCTGCTGCCGACCACCCCTCCGCCGAACTCGACCGGCTGCGCGCCGAGGCCGCGGCCCTTGAGGGCAAGCGTGGTGGCAAGACCGCCGCGAAGCGCGCGCTGGATGAGGAACGGCGCCAGCGCAGGCGGCTGGTCACCGAGGGGTGGTCCCACGTGCTCGACGGCATGGCCGCCGTGCACGCAGACGTGCTCACGACGGCGCTGGGCGCTGGGGAGGCCATGCGCCATGTGGACCGCATCGACGCGATCCGCGGCTTAGCCCACCCCGAGCGGGCGATCGAGGTGGAGCAGGCACTGGCGGAGATCCAGCGCGCCCGGTCCGGACTTCGCCTGAATCCCCTCGCCGAACTGTGGGTGGAGGGCCTGCTCGATCGGCTCGCCATGCTGCGCCGCGGCCAGCTTCCGCCACGCCACGCGCCCGGGCTGACGGTGGGCTAGCATCTCGCGCCGCATGCCGACGTAGCTCAGCTGGTAGAGCACTTCACTCGTAATGAAGGGGTCAGCGGTTCGAGTCCGCTCGTCGGCTTCAGGTTTTCCCCGCTCACAGGCCTATTCCGGCCGTAGGTGAGTGGACATAGATGGCCACAGGTGGACACCTATCCGTCCTGTATCCGTCCTGTATCCGTCCTGTGATCCTCGTGCATGCGTAGGCATCTGCACGGCCTCCCTATCTCCCCCGACTTATGACAAACCTGCTCCCCCGCTCCCCCGATTGGTCAAAAAGCCC
>JAPOLI010000047.1 GCA_029977205.1 bacterium | reverse complement strand
AGCGCCTGCTGGTGCCGCTCTTCCGCCGGCATGGTGTCTCGCTGGTGCTGAGCGGCCACAACCATGCATACGAGCGCATGGTGACGGGGGGGATCACCTACGTGGTCACGGGCGGCGGTGGCGCCGGCCTGTACCCCTGCGTGCGGCGCGCCCCCGGGCTCCGCGCGTGCAAGGCCGAGCACCACTTCCTGGAGGTGGACGCCACCGACGACTCCCTGCGTGTGCGTGCCGTCCGGCGCAACGGCAGCACGCTGGAGGACGTCCGCGTGCCGGTGCGCGCCCCCGTTCTGCGCTAGGTGCCGGGCGCGCCGTCGGGCGTGGTGGATGCCCACCCGTCCAGCAGCCGCGCCTCCAGCCGGTGGATGACCGCCACCGCATGGTCGCGCTCGGAGCGGGGTACCGCGTGCTCCGGGCGTGCCAGCAGGGTATCCACGCGGCGCTCGATCGCCACCATGCCCGCCACCGCCTGCATCGCGGAGGCCCCGCGCGCGCCGTGCGCGCGCCCATGCGCCTCTGCCCGCTCCAGCGCACCGCCTAGGTGCCCGCTGGCGAGGTCCCGGGCCACCTCGTGCGCCCACTGGCGTGCATCACCGTCCCCATCGATGCCGTCCGCGCCCCGTGCCAGCGCGGCGGCTGCGCGTGGCGCGACGGCGATATGCGTGCTGCGCTCGGTGCGGGAGCGGGGTGCCGGCGGCCGGCCGGCCAACCACTCGGCCAGCACGGCGCGATGAAACCGCCGGTGCCCGCCGGCGGTGCGCACGTGGGGCACCCGCCCCTCCGCCGCCCAGCCGCGCAGGGTGCTGGGGCTCACGCCCAGCGCACGGGCCGCCTCGGAGATCGGCAGCCAGTCGGCCCCCGTCATGCCCGGGGCCTCAGGCGGCATGGCGCTGGCCGTTCCTCTCCGAGCGGCGCGATCGGCGACCTGCGGCCAGTCCTGCCGCGGCATGCGCTGTCAGCCGGTCGAGGGCCTCGCGGCACGTCGCCTGATCGTCGCCGTCCAGCCCTGCGGAGGCGACCGCGCGCTCCACGGCCCGCGCCAGGGCGCGGGCCTCGCCCATGGGCCGCGAGGCGGGCACGTCGGCGGCGCCGTCTCGGAAGGCCCGCCACTCGGCCTCGCGGATGCACGGGGCCAGATCACCCGTCGCGAGTGAGTGGGCGAGCGCGTCGGCCTGCTCCAGAAGTCGTGCGCGCAGCGTGGTGGACATGCGTCGCGAGCGGGGATGGCCGTCGGCAACGAGCGCCGTGGCCTCATCCGCGATGCGTGGAGCGGCCCGATCGATCGCGGCGGCGGCGCGCGGCCGGGGGGTGATCCGCCCCGGCACCAGGTGCACGGGATGGGATGGATCATGGTCCGGCACGCGTGCTCCGCGCGCCTCCATCCATTCGCGCAGGATGGCGCGGTCGAATCGCCGGTGTCCGCCCGGTGTGCGCTCATGGGGCACGCGCCCTGCGGCAGCCCATGCGCGCAGCGACGACACGCTCACGCCGAGCAGGCGCGCGGCCGCGGATACGGGGAGGAGATCGGTGTCACGCGCAGCAGGATGTGCCATTCCGGCGATTTTCTGCCGGGCAGTGCGCGCCCGCAACGCACCACTCGAACGGGAATGGGCTAGCCGTGGGGAGAGCCGTCGCCCCCGCAGGCGTGTAGCACGACCTCCTCCGGCGTGTCCGCCACGCGGATGCGATCGAGGTCTGCGGCGTCCACCCATCCCTCGCCCAGCGTCGTGGCGTGCAGCCAGTCGAGGAGCCCCTGCCAGTGCGCGCTGCGGTACAGCACCAGCGGGAAGTCGCGCACTTTGCCGGTCTGGATGAGCACCAGCGCCTCGAACAACTCATCCAGCGTTCCGAACCCGCCCGGCATCACGATGAACGCCTCGGAGTACTTCACGAACATCGTCTTGCGCACGAAGAAGTACCGGAAGTCCACGCCCAGGTTGACATACGGGTTCCGACCCTGTTCGTGGGGGAGCTCGATGTTCAGCCCAACGGAGAGCCCCCCGGCCTCGGCGGCCCCCTTGTTGGCGGCCTCCATCAGGCCCGGGCCCCCACCGGTGACCACCGCGCGTCCCTCACGCGCCAGCAGCCGGCCGATCTCCACGGCGGCCGCGTAGTCGGCGTCGTCGGGCGCGGTCCGGGCCGACCCGAACACCGATACCGCGGGGCCCACGCGGGCCAGCAGGTCGAATCCCTCGACGAACTCGCCGAGGATGCGGAGCGCCCGCCACGGATCGGTCGAGACGAAGTCGGGCTCCGGACCGCCCAGCAGCGACAGGTCGGCGTCGCGCACCCGCTCGGTTCCGGGGCCGCGCGTGGTGATGCGGCCGCGCCGGCGGATCTCGTCGGGCATTAGGCGCCTCCCCCGTCCAGGAGGGCCGTGCAGTCGCGGGCCTGCACCCGGATGGTGGGCAGGTCGTCGCGACGGTCCAGGTTGCGCATGGAGAGCGACATGCGGGGATTTTGCCCGAGGTCCCCGCGGTGGCGGTCCAGGAAGTCCCAGTAGAGGGTTGTGAAGGGGCATGCGGTTGGGCCCGTCGCCGTGCCGGGGTCATACAGGCACGACGCGCAGTAATTGCTCATGCGCCGGATGTAGGCCCCGCTGGCGGCATATGGCTTGGTCATCATTCGCCCGCCGTCGGCGTACAGCGCCATGCCGATGACGTTCGGCGCCATCACCCAGGCCGACGCGTCCACGTGGGACGCCTGGAACCACTGCAGTGCCCGCCAGGGCTGGGTCCCGCGCAGCAGCATGAGCGTGCCCAGCACCATCAGCCGCTGGATGTGGTGCGAATAGCCCCGCGCGTGGATGCCCTGCATTGTGGCGTCCACGCACCGCATGCGGGTGGGGGCTCCCCGCAGCGCGGCGGGCACGGGGCCGTCTGCGCCCAGGCCGTTCACGCCCCGCCACGTGCGCATCCAGTACCAGCCCCACACGTACTCGCGCCAGCCGATCACCTGGCGCACAAATCCCTCCACCGATGCCAGGGGTGCACCGCCGTCCAGCGCATCGGCCACGCGGCGCGCCACCCGCTCGGGCGACAGGATCCCCAGGTTGAGGGGCCCGGAGAGGAACGCATGCGACATGGCCCAGTCGTCCTCCATCATCGCGTCCTGATGGGGGCCGAAGCTGGTCAGGCGGTGCTCGATGAACCGGTCCAGCGCGGCCTCGGCCTCCGCGCGCGATGCCGCCATCACGCGCTCGCCGCCCGCCCCGGTCTCGGGGAGGTCCGCGAACTCCTGTCGCAGGGCGGCGTCGAGGGGGTCATCCGGGCGGGGCAGCCAGGGTGGGGGCACGCCCAGGTCGCGGGTGCGCGGGGGCCGCTGCCGGTTCTCGCGGTCCAGGCTCCATGCCCCTCCTTCGGGCGTGCCGTCGGGCGCCATCAGCAGGTCGAGACGACGCCGCATCTCGCGGTAGAAGGTGTCCATGCGCGGCTGGCGCCGTCCCAGGATGCCGGCCAGCTCCCCGGGTCGCGTGATGAACCCCACGGGGTCGCGCATCTCCACCGGCACCGGCAGTTCGTCGCTCAGGCGTCGCACCAGCGCCAGGCCGCTGCGCGAGGTGGGGTGCGCCACCACCACGCGGTCGGGCCGGAACTCCTGTGCGTGCGCGTGCACGCCCTCCGCGAGGGTGGGCGCCCGGCGCAAGTCCACGTCCCAGCCGGTCGCCCGCAGGTCATCAGCCAGCCGCCGCATTGCGCCGATTACCAGCACGCGGCGCTCGCGGTTGAACGGCAGGCGCCGGAGGGCGTGGTCGCTTTCGACCATCAGGACCCGCGCCCCGCCCGCGCGGTGCCCCTGAAATGCCGGGCCCGAGGGATCCAACTGATCCCCCAGAACCCATATGGTGGGCGCGCTCAGCGCCCCTTCACGGCGGAATGCTGTGCGCGCCGTGCCGCGGTCCGGTCGAGCACCTCCTGCTCGGCCGCCGTGACGCCCTTCGGCACGGGCGACTCCGCGGGGCCGAAGTGCTCGGACATCCAGCCGTCCAGGTCGTGCGCGGGCACGGCGCCGAACCGGGTGGCCACCACCTCGCCCCGTCGCATAAGTGCTACGGCCGGCACGGCCGACGGGCTCACGCTCACGCCGTCGGGCCACTCCGGCTCGTGCCGCGCACGCCAGTCCTCGGGGCCCCACATCTCCACGAAGGCCACCACCACGTCCGGCCGCGCCTGCGTGATGGCATCCAGCCCGGCGCCGGTCACCTGGCAGGCCGGGCACACCGGTCGGCCGATCACCAGCACCGCCTGCTCGGCCGCAACGATATCCGGCATGCGCGCCGCCAGGGATCGCCCGTCGGTGTCGATTCGGGCACCGGTGCTCATCGCGTCCTCGCGAGCAGTGCAGTGGACGTCACGCCTCCGTCGGCCAGGGCAGGTGCCACCGGCACGGCGAGGGCCGCAGTCGTCACGGCAAGCGCGGTGCGCGTTCGACGGGTCATCAGGCCTCCCTGGTCGCGGGCTCATCGGGCAGGCTACCGCCCGCAGGTGCGAGCGGTTCGCCCTGCGCGATGGCCTCGGCACGGGCCTCCTCGGCATCGAGTTCGGCCTGGCGGGCCACCATGCGCCGCTCGCGGAGGATCACCACGAATCCCACGGCGATGCCGACCGCGATCGCCACGGCCAGCGCCACCCACACCTGATCGGCGAACGCCCGCCCGGCGAAGTAGCCGATCAGCGCCGCCTGGGTGGACCACAGCACTGCCCCGAGGGAATCGAACAGCAGGAACCGCCGGTAGGACATCTGACCGGCGCCGCAGGCGATGTTGATGCCAATGCGGATGCCCGGCAGGAAACGCCCGGTGAACACCAGCGCGGGGCCCTGGCGGCGCACCATGCCCTCGGCCGCCCGGGTGCGGTGCTCCCCGGCGATGCGCGTGAGCGTGCGGCGTATCCACGGGCCACCCGCGCGCCCGACCCAGTAGGCGATGGAATCACCCACCACCGCGCCGATGGCCCCCACGGCGATGACCGCCCACAGCGTCAGGTCCCCCTGCGCAGCGAATACCGCGCCCGCGATGATGGATGTCTCGCCCGGGAGGATCGGGATGATGCCGTCGCCCGCCACCACGAGGAAGATCGTGATGTAGCCGTACTCCGCGGCCCAGTCGCCGATGGAGGCGAAGAAGCCCGTCGCGGCGGGGAGGAGGGTGCCGCTGGCGGCGGGATACATGGCCGCATGATCGCACGGCGGGGCCGAACCGGGCGGCAGGAGGTGCGCGGGGTGCTCGGCTACCGTGTTGGTCGTGCGTGGATTTCTCTTGACAAGCGCCGCTATCGCCACCCTGGGAGCGGGTCTCGCCCCGGCCATGGCGCAGGACCCGGCGGACGCCCCGGCCGCCCCGCCTGTCACCGAACAGCCGCCCGTTGCCCCCAAGTCGCCGATCGCCCCGCCCAATCCGCGGCGGTCCTGGGCCGGTCGCCTGCTGGTGGTTGCCACAGCCCGGATGTACCCCACGCCAGGCGGCAAGCCGCTTCGCCTCGTCCAGCCCATCGCGCCCCTCGGGGCAGGAGCCGTGTGGTTGCAGGTGCGCGGCGTGAAGGTGGTCGGAGGGGTGCGCTGGGTGAAGGTCCTGCTGCCTGTGCGGCCCAACGGCAGCACGGGCTGGATCCGCGCCTCCGACATGGTGTTCCGGCCGATCGACCTGCGCATCGATGTGGACCTGTCGGATCGCACGCTCAAGCTGTTCCGCAAGGGGAAGCGCATCCGGACGTTCCGCGTTGCCGTGGGCACGTCCGAGAACCCCACGCCCACCGGCCGGTTCGCCATCGCCGAGGTCATCCCCACGGGCGACCCGAAGGCCTTCCTCGGCCCCATCGTGATGCCCATCACGGGCTTCTCCGAGGCGCTGAACGACTACGCCGGCGGCAACGGCCGCGTGGCGATCCACGGCACCAGCCAGCCCGAGCTGATCGGGCAGCGCGTGAGCCATGGGTGCATCCGCGTGCGGAATGCCGATATCCGGCGCCTGAACCGCCTCGTGCGGGGCGGTACCCCGGTCATCATCCGGCGCTGATCGGCGATGGGTCGCGGGCGCACCCGGCCCCCGGTGACAGGCCCCGGGTGGGCTAGAATGCGCGGCATGTCAGACGCGCTCCCGCCCGATTTGGAATCCGCCCTCGCCGAGATCGATCCCGCCATGCGCGGGAAGCTCGTCGAGGCACTCGAACCGGTGATTCCCGACCTTGGACCACGTGAGGTCGCCGTGCTTCTCCGCCTGGTCGGGGGCATCAAGGGCGGGGCGTCGGTGCCCGAGCTCAACGCATTCGTCCGGCTGCTGCCGGTGACCGTCAGCCGCGTGGTGCAGCCAGTCATCGAACCCGCCGAGGTCAACTAGCACCCGCGATTTCCGGCGGCCCCCCGCGGCGCGATACGGTGCCTGCGTGAAATCGTTCGCCGTCATCGCCATCGCCGCATCGTGCCTGCTCGGTGCTGCGGCAACGGCATCGGCACTCGGCCAGCGCACGGTGGGCCGCGGCTTTGATTCGCCGGTCGGCGTGGCGCAGGCGCCGGGCGAATCGCGCCTGCTGGTGGTGGAGCGACGTGGAGTGGTGCGGCCCATCGTGCGCGGCCGCCCGGGCACGCCCTGGCTCGACATCCGCAGGCGCGTGGGCACCGGGGGGCTGGAGCAGGGCCTCTTGGGCATCGCCTTCCGGCCCGACTTCGCGCGCTCCGGACGCTTCTACGTGAACTACACCGATCGCTCGGGTGCCACGCGCGTGGTGGAGTTCCGCACCCGGCGCGGGGCGCGCCGGGTGTCCGCGCGCACTGCGCGCACGGTGCTGTCGCAGCGGCAGCCGTTTGCGAACCACAACGGCGGCGCGCTGGCCTTTGGGCCGGATCGCATGCTGTATGTGGCCCTGGGCGATGGCGGCAGCGCAGGTGATCCGCGGGGGTACGCGGCGAGCACCCGCAGCCTGCTCGGCAAGGTACTGCGCATCGATCCATCCCGGCGCTCCGGGGGCCGCGGCTATGCCATTCCCGGCGGCAACCCCTTCGCCGGGCAGCCCGGCGCACGACCCGAGATCTGGCTGCTGGGGCTGCGCAACCCCTGGCGCATGTCGTTCGACCGGTCCACGGGGGACCTGTGGATCGGTGACGTGGGGCAGAACGCGCGCGAGGAGGTGGACGTGGTGCGCGCGGGGCAATCCGGCCTGGACTTCGGGTGGAACCGTCGCGAGGGCACGGCCGACTTCGAGGGCGGCGCGCGCACCGCGCGGGAGTCCGCGCCCGTGGCCGAGTACACGCACGACGAGGGCTGCTCGATCACGGGGGGCTACGTGTACCGCGGGCGCGCCGTCCCGGCCCTCGCGGGCCGCTACATCTACGCCGACTGGTGCTCGGGCCGGTCGTGGACCATCGACGCCGCGGCGCCGGGTGCGCCCACGGAGATCACGCGTGACCTGGGCGCCGTGAAGGGCGTGACGTCGTTCGGCGAAGACCGTGCGGGCAACGTGTACGTGGTCGCCGGGTCGACCATCCGTCGCATCACGCGCTAGGGGCGTCCGCCCCCCGGGCATCCCATCCCGCGAGCAGGGCGTCCACGATCCCGCGCACGCGGGTGGCATCGCCCGCATCGGCGGCCTCGCGCAACGCGACCAGCATGTCCGGCGGTGACGCCAGCAGGGCCTCGGACCCTGCCGCCGACCACCGCACCAGCGCGTGGTGCACCACCTGCTCCACCGGCACGCCGAGCGATTCCGCCAGTGCCGACAGGCCGGGCATGGGGTCGAGCAGCTGCGAGTCCCGTACCTCGGCGCGGAACGCGCCGCCCGGGTCGAAGGTGTCCGGATCGCCCATGGGCGCACGCTAGCCGTCCGCGCTCCGCTACGGTGACGCGCCGTGAGCACCGCGAGTGAGCCCATCACCCCGAGCAGCGGATGGGGAGTCGTCCATCTCATCCTGCGCGTCCGCCCCGACGAGGGATCGGGATCGGGCATCCAGGCCGCCCTGCGCGCCTTCACCGAGGCCGATCCGCGCAATCAGGTGCGCACCTTCTCGGTGCTCGGTGGTCGTGCCGACCTCGGCGTGATGCTGGTGGCACCGGATCTGAACCATCTGGACGTCGCGGTGAAGGGCGTGACGGCGGGTCCGGTGGAGGTGGTGTACTCGTACCTTTCCATCACCGAGGAGAGCGAGTACCGCGCCACCGAGGATGACGAGCGGGCACGGCTGGCAGCCCTCGGCGAGGACGACATCGAGGCCAAGGTGGCCGAGTGGCGCGAGCGCATCGCGCACTACCGGGAGATGCGGGTGCACCCAGAGCTGCCCGCGCGGCGGCTGCTGTGCTTCTACCCCATGAGCAAGCGTCGGGCGGGCGACGACAACTGGTACGCGCTGTCGTTCGAGGATCGCAAGGCGCTGATGATGGGCCACGGCACCCTGGGCCGGAAGTATGAAATTATAGCTGAGCCAGGTAGTGCAAAAGCTACTGGAAAACCTGATGCTAACGCAGCTACCATTATTATTACAAGTAAAGATAAAAAAAAGTGTTCCATAATTTAATTATTTAAAATTTTGTGACTACTACTCATAAAATAACTGGTGAATTGGATTAACATACTTACAGCAAATACAGCT
>JAPOLI010000046.1 GCA_029977205.1 bacterium | reverse complement strand
AAGCCGGGAACGCGCATGGCGGATCATGCCGAACCGTCGCTCGACGATCATCTCTGGGCCATCGCCGCCGCGCGCATCATCCTGGGGCCTGAGATGACGATCCAGGCGCCGCCCAATCTCTCGGCCGACTACGGCCCGCTGCTGCTCACCGGCATCAACGACTGGGGCGGCGTGTCGCCCGTGACGCCCGACTTCATCAACCCCGAGCGCCCCTGGCCGGACCTGGCGCTCATGGCGGGCATGTGCGACGAGGCGGGCTACCCGCTGAGGGAGCGGCTCACGGTGTACCCCGAGTATGCGCTCGATGGCGACTGGGTCGACCCGGGCGTGCTTCCGCATGTGCGCGCCCTGTCCGACGCCACCGGCTACCCCCGAGAGGACGTCCTGCAGGAGGCCGCCGCCTGATGGACCGCGTCACGCTCCTGCGCCTCGGAGTCGACCGCGCCGACGGCGGGACAGCCCGCGAGTCGTCGGCCTGGGACGAGGCCGCCATCGGCGAGGCCGTGAGCGCCCGCATCCTTCCGGTGTCGGCGGGCGACCCCGACCGCGGATGCGCCACGTTCGTCACCACATGGGATCAGGCCATCGCCCTGCACGATGACGGCGTGGACGGCATCCGCATCACGGTGCTGCATGACGGTGCGCGCGCCGACGTGCTGGATGGGCTGGTGCGCTCTGATGCGGCCTTCCTGCGGACCACGCCAGAGCGCCTCACCGAGGCCGTGGATATCACCGGGCTGCCCGCCTGCGCCGCCCGCGTGTCCATCCTCGCGCGCGACGTGGACGCGGCAGTGGAGGCAATCAGCGGAGGAGCGCGCGATGTCGTGACGGAGGGCTGGGACGACGCGCAGGTGTGCGAGCTGCGCGACGCGATCCTGCCGGAGGTGCTGGTGGAGCGCACCGCGCTTCCCCTCGGCACGCCGATCGAGGCAGTACGCGATCGCGTTGCCATGCCGCTGTTCACGTGCTGGCTCCAGCAGGTCGACTGCCGCGGCGCGGCGCGCCCTCGCCACCCCTGGGCGCCCGGCCGGGACATGCACCCGCCGGTTCCCGCGCGCCGGATGAGCTCGGAGTGGCCGGATCGTGAATGGATGGACGCCGAGCCGGTCACCGACCTGGACCAGGTTGCGCCCGACCTGGCGGGCATCCTCGAGCGCTCCTTGGACGGCACCCCGCCCACGGTCGCCGAGATGGTGCGCATGTTCGAGGCGCGCGGCGCCGAGGTGGACGTGATCGCGCACGTCGCCGACCAGCTGCGCCTGCGAACAAATGGCGAGCAGGTCACCTATGTGATCAACCGGAACATCAACTACACGAACCAGTGCTACTTCCGCTGCGGCTTCTGCGGCTTCTCGCGGGGGCCCAAGAGCTACAACGCACGCGAGACCCCGTACCGCATGGACCTGGACGAGGTCGTGGGCCGCTCGCAGGAGGCCTGGGATCGCGGTGCCACCGAGGTGTGCCTGGTCGGCGGCATCCACCCCGACTTCACGGGCGACTTCTACGCGTCCGTGCTCGAGAGCATCAAGGCGGCACTGCCCGAGATGCACGTGCACGCCTTCACGCCCCTCGAGGTATGGCAGGGAGCGCACACGCTCGGCGTGCCCGTGCGCGACTACCTCGAGCGGCTCAAGGACTCCGGCCTCGGGTCGCTGCCCGGGACCGCCGCCGAGATCCTCGACGATGAGGTGCGCGAGCACCTGTGCCCCGACAAGATCCGCACGGCCGAGTGGGCCGAGGTGATGATCGCCGCGCACGAGAGCGGCATCCGCGCCACGAGCACGATCATGTGCGGGCACATCGACGGGCCGGTCTCATGGGCCAACCACTACGAGGTGCTCCGGGAGATCCAGCGGCGCACCGGCGGGTTCACCGAGTTCATCCCGTTGCCATTCGTGCACATGGCCTCTCCGATCTTCCTCCAGGGGCGCTCCCGCCCCGGCCCCACGTGGGACGAGGTCGTGCTGATCCATGCGGTGGGCCGCATCGCCTTCGACGGGCTCATCCCGAACATCCAGGCCTCATGGGTGAAGCTGGGCCTGGACGGCGGCGCGAACCTGCTGCACGCCGGCTGCAACGACATGGGCGGCACGCTCATGAACGAGAGCATCAGCCGCTCGTCCGGCGCCTCGCACGGCGAGGAGGTCACGGCCGACGAGCTCGAGGCCACCATCCGCGCGCACGGCAGGGTGCCCGCGCGGCGGAACACCCTCTACGAGATCATCGAGGCAGCCGTCTGAGCTGACCCCCGGCGGTCGCCGGCGGAGCTCACCCTCCCGCGGCGTCGCGTTCGCGCAGCGTTCGCAGCATCGTCTCGACGCGGGCGAACTTCAGGCGTGGGCGACCCGCCTCCGCGCCCTTGTCGACCTCCCAGGCGTCGAGATACTTCCAGTCGTCGAACGACACCACCTCGCCCTGCCGCTCGGCGAGGAAGCGCTCGAAGACATGTGCAGGCAGCACGTTGCGCCTAAGCCGGTGCTCGCGGACGTCTTCGAGCAGCGCCTCCACCGTCTCCTGCGCGTCGGGCTTGTTCGTCCCGATGATCCCGGTGGGGCCGCGCTTGATCCATCCCGCGACGTACTCGCCCGGGCGCGGCTGCCCGGTGAGCGGATCGATCACCCGGCCACGGTCATTCGGGATGGTGGCCGACACGGGATCGAAGGGAACGCCCGGCAGCGCGACGCCCTGGTAGCCGATGGCGCGGAAGACGATGTCGGCCGGGATCACCTCATGCGCGCCGGTGGCCCGGGCGCGGAGTGCTCCGCTGTTGCCGCGGTAGAGCTCGTTGCGCACCACCTCCACGCCGGTGACGCGCTCGTCCCCGAGGATCTCCACCGGCGACATGAGGAACCGGAACACGATGCGCCGGTCACACCCGCGGGCGGGGCGCTCCGCGATCTCGCGCAGCAGGCCCAGCACCTGATCGCGTCCGCGATCCGGTGCCTGCTCGGTGTCGTGCAGCGAGTGGGGGTCGAGGTCCATATCCGCCGGATCCACCACGACGTCGATGTCATCCCGGTCGGCGAGCTCCTTGAGCTCGCGATACGTGAACGCGGCCTGCGCGGGGCCTCGCCGACCGAGGATCGTGACCTGGCGCACCTTGTTCTCCGACAGCGCCCTCAGGGCATGGCCGCCGATGTCAGTGGCCGTGAGCTCGTCCGGCGGCAGCATGAGCACCCGGGCGACGTCCATGGCCACGTTGCCGTTGCCCACCACCACCACGTTGTCCCCGGAGAAGTCGAAGGTGAGGTTGCGCTGGTCGGGGCTCGCGTTGTACCAGCCCACGAAGTCACTGGCGCCATGGCTCCCCGGCAGGTGCTCGCGCGGGATTCCCAGGCGGCGATCCGAGCGCGCGCCCACGCAGAAGATGACTGCGTGGAAGTACTCGAGCAGGTCCTCGTACTCGAGGTCGGTGCCGAATTCCACGTTCCCCCGGAAGCGGAACGAGGGGTGCTGGGCGATCCTGTCGTACACGCGGGTGACCGACTTGATCTTGGGGTGATCGGGCGCCACGCCCGCGCGCACCAGGCCGAAGGGCGTGGGCAGCCGGTCGAACATGTCCACCTGCACGGCGACGTCGTCCTGCGACAGGACGTCCTCGGCGGCGTAGAACCCGGAGGGCCCGGAACCGATGATCGCCACGCGCAGCGGGTTGGCCTCGCTTCCGACCGGCACCTAGAGCACCACCCCGAACTCATCCGTGCGCGCGCGGAACACATCCTGGTCCTCACGGCGCACAAGGTCGCCCGCCGAGCCTGGCGCAGGTGCGCTCGTGAGCCCGCGAACCAGCGCGGCGGGCCTGCCCGACGACTTGCCGATGACCATCCCCGCCGCCGCCGCGATCTCATCCCCCAACGCCTGATCCGTTGCCACGAGCATCCGCCCCTCCCTGTCGCGTCCCCCGCGATGATCCATGACCGGAGCGAATCCGGCCACCCCCACGGCCACGTTCACGAGCCCGCGACGGAAGGCGCGCCCATGCGTGTCTGTGATCACCACGCCCACGCGTCCGCCGGCCGCAGCGGACAGTGCGTGCTGGATGCGCCGGGCCGAGGCATCCGGGTCCTCCGGCAGCAGTACCACCGTGCCCTCCGGAGTGTTGGAGGCATCAACCCCCGCGTTCGCGCAGATGAACCCGTGATGGGTCTCGCACACGAGAAGCGAGCGGCGGCGTCGGATGATGGCGCGGCTCTCGCCCAGGATGATCTCGCAGAGCGCCGGATCCTTGCCTGTCTGGTCGGCGAGCAGCAGGGCCTCCGCGCCGGGCACCACCTCGGCGAGGCGCACCACCCGCCCCTCGGCCTTGCTCACCACCTTGTGCGCCACGGCGAGGACGTCGCCCGGCGCCAGCCCGGCACCCAGGGATGCCTGGAGCAGCATGCCGGCGATATCGTCGCCCGGCACCACCTCGGGCAGGGCGGGCAACACGATGATGGTGACGTCGTCCCCGGGCGCTTCACCGCGCGTGCCGCGCGCGGTCACGAGGCCGCCCCGCGCAGGCCGTGCACAAGGCCGAGGCGGGCGAGCGCCCGGCCGGTGGCCCCTTCGGGCTCACGCCGGAGCAGCTCCGCGAGATCATGCGGCGTGTCGACGTCGAGGGCGATACCCGGATGGTGAACCACCTCAGCGGCAATGCCGGCAGCCGAGGCCTGGGACAGATGGCGGGCGAGCGAATCCGGTCCGAGCTCGGGCATGACGGCTCCGGGTGGGGTGATGAGCATGGCATTCGTCCCGGTGCCATCCTCCGACCGCGCAAGCACGACCGCATCTCCATCCGGCGCAGCGCCGATCAGATGATCCACATCAGCAGCCGTGATGAGCGGCAGGTCGCTGACCACCACGAGGGCGCAGCGCGCATCGAGGGCGTCAACGCCGAGGGACACCGCCGCATTGATCCCCTTCGGCGGGTCGTGATCAGGCACGGTGCGAGCGCCCACGCTCTCGGCCACTGCTCGCGCGCGCTGGTCGGACGTGACAACCACGATCTCCCCGAGGCGGGTGCTGCCGGCAAGGGCAGCAAGGACGTCGCCGAGCATTGCGGACTGCAGCACGCGGCGCTCGGAGCGATCGAGGGTCCCGGCAAGCCGCTCGAGCGCATAGCCCAGGCGCTTCACCGGCACCACGGCGCCCACATCGTGCGCGGCCATCAGCCCGCCGCCTCGATCACGGTCCGGGCCAGGCGCTCACGGGCATCCCGATCGGGCATCACGATGTCGGCCAGCACCGGCCGGACACCAAGGGCCTCGATGGACGCGGCCTCGGCCGCGTCCGCGTGGTCGATGACGTACGTGGCGCAGACATCCGCGTAGATCTCGGCCATCTGCCGCGCCGAGCACTCGGTGTAGCCGGCGCCGCGGAGGAACTTGTGCGCGGGACCCTCGACCGGAGCACCGCTGATGATGGGGCTCACGCCGATCACGCGGTCGCGGCGCGCGGCCACGGCATCGCGCACACCCGGCACCCCGAGGATCGTCCCGATCGAGACGATGGGGCTGGACGGAGCGATGACGATGAGGTCGGCGTCGCGAATGGCATCGAGCACACCTGGCGCAGGGGCGGCATCGGCCAGTCCCTCGATGCGGATGGAGGAGATCTCCTCACGCGCCCCGTCGCGCACCAGGTACTCCTGGAACCGGTGCTCGCCGGATGCCGTGGTGATGATGGTGCGCACCGGGTCATCGGTCATGGGCAGCACCTGCGCCTCCACCCCGAGGCGGGCACGCAGGTCGCCCACCACCTCCGAGAGCCGCGCGCCGTCGCGCATCATCAGCGTGCGGTGCACATGGGTGGCCAGATCGCGGTCACCGAGCCCGAACCAGGCCTCACGTCCATAGGTCGCGAGTCCCTCGAGGCAGTGGAAGGTGTCGTCGGCATAGCCCCACCCGCGGTCGGCCACCACGCCGGCGAGGCAGTAGAGGTTGATGTCGAGGTCCGGGCACACGAGGAGCCCGAAGAACTCTCCGTCGTCACCCGTATTCACGATGGCCGCGAGGTCGCGCTGGCCATTCGCCAGCGCGAGCCCGTGGACCATCTTCGATCCGCCGGTGCCCCCGGCCAGCGCCACGATCACGGCCCGAGGCTATCAGCGCCGGGACGGCGCGAGGACCATCCAGAGCCCGGCGCACACCAGCACCAGCCCCACCCACAGCCGCGGACCCGGCACCTCGCCGAGCAAGGGCCATGCCGAGAGCACTCCCACCACCGGTACGAGGAAGAACCACGCCGAGACCCTGCCGGCATCCCCGCGCCCCAGCGCCACGTAGAAGAGGGCGAAGGGAATCGCGTTTCCGACAAGCGCCACGAGCAGGATCAGGCCGATCTCGCGCCCGCCGGTGGACTGGGGCGCTCCGCCCAGCAGGGCACCTATCACCGCGAGCATCGCGCCCCCGATGATCATCTGCCAGCCCGCGATGGCCACGGGCCGCGCGCCGGCGCGGATTCGCCCGGTCACGGCAACGGTGCCCACGGCCCAGCCGAGGGCGCCGATCACGACGAGCAGGGAGATCCACGAGACGCTGGGCGGCCACAACGGTCCCTGCCACACCACGGCGGCCGCCCCGACGAGCCCGACCACGAGCCCCGCCCACTGCCGCGGGCCCAGACGCTCGCCGAGGAATATGGCGGCGAGCGCCGCGACGAACAACGGGTCGGTGTTTGCGAGGACCGCTGCCGTGCCGGCGCCCTCCTCCGCGATGCCGACGAACGTGGCGCCGTAGAAGATCACCGACTGGGTGAGCGCCAGCACGAGGACGACTCCCCATTCCGCGCCGGGAAGGGCGGGTCGGCCGAGCACCAGAAGGACGCCCAGCAGGATGAGGCCCCCGATGCCGATTCGTGCCGCTGCCGCCAGCAGTGGCGGCCAGCTCTCGACCAGCCAGGCGGAGGGCACGTACGCCGAGCCCCAGGCCACCATGGCGAGGACGGCGAGCAGCGATGCGGACGCCGGACCGTGCCTGCGTCCCGGCGGGGTCATCGGCGGTGCCTCGGGGCGCGCATGCGCATCCATCCGGGATTCGTCAGCGGTGCCGCTGTTCCTTCTCCCCGCGGGGTCTCCGGAACACCCGGACACCCCGATTCCCTTACGCTGTAACCTTACAGCGTAGGCGATTTCCCTCACACTTTGTAAACATTGTCACGAGTGCGTTGAAGCACCCCAAACCCCCCATGGAGACTGACGTTTCATCAGCGCGACACATGGCGCATGGAGCGCTGAATGCCCTTGTCGCGGCGAACGCTCGTGACATATGCTGCCTGCATCTTCTGGATCGACGAACCCAATCCCGGCGTGCCGGGGCGGGGGAGCGGTCCAGGCCAATCAATGCAACACCCTATTTTCTCAAGGGGGGACGCCACTAATGGCTGACCAGTTTGCTGTTACCTACGTCCCCGGTATGGACTCCGGGGAGATTCCGCCTTCGCCCGTCGACCGTGACGAGAAGACGGCTTTCATCTACAGCCTCGTCGACCCCGTGTGGGACATCGACGTTCTGCCGCTGACGTACACCAACTCACGTTGGTCTGCGTTCTTCTACCGCGCTGACGAGAAGCGCCTCCGCCGTGTGGTTCCTGACTGCATGGACATCGAGGACGACATCGTCGAGCACTGGTACGTCGACCACCGCAACACCATGCTCGGCCCGTACGGCGAGTGGGGCCTCACCGTGGCTGTCAGCCACAAGGCCGGTGACGGCAAGACGTACTACGCGGGTTACTACCCCTACATGTACCTGACGCAGGACAGCGCCATTGACGCCGGCCGCGTGCTGGGTTTCCCGAAGAAGGAAGCCTTCATCCGCACGGTCGAGCACTTCGGCAACCCTGACGACGGTTACGGCGTGTACGACGGGAAGGACTACAAGTTCAACCAGTTCTCCTTCCTCATGATCCGTAACGGGTACGTGATCCACAGCGCCATTGGTAAGTACAACGACGCTGAGCTCTCGGCCAAGCCGGCTTTCTACGGCAACACCGAGTACGGCCGCATGAACATGAAGGTCGTCACCGCTCCCGACATTTCCTCGTCGGAGTGGCAGCTCGTGTACCTGCCTTCGCTGGTGACCAAGGACCTCGCGACTGCCATGGGCCGTCCCGAGACCGAGGGCAGCCACCGCTTCCAGGTGAAGCCGGAGTCGATCCGTACCGCTTCGCCGGAGAACATCGAGTGGTTCCAGCAGGCGACTCCGTTCGACAACATGGGTGCGGAGCTCCCGGTTGGCGAGATGATCGGTCTCATGACCTTCTCGTTCGACCTCATCATCCCGGCCGGCCAGACGCTCTGGACCGAGACCTACACCCGCGACGCGACGTGGGCCGGCGCTGCCAAGCCGTACCGCTACGGCCTCCGTCACCGCTTCCCGAAGCCCATCGGCCTCGGCGCGTAATCCAGCGTCCTAAGAGAGGAAATTCACAATGGGACAGATTGTTGACGTTACGTCGACCCCGTGGATCGACTCGGGCGACGCGCCGCCGCTGGCGCTCGACCGCGACAAGCGTGACATCATCAGCCAGGGTGTCGCTGACCCGCTCGTCGACTACGACATCGTGCCGCTTACGTACACGAACTCGCGTTGGAGCGCGTTCTTCTACCGTGCGTCTGAGGCCGACCTGAAGCACGTGCTTCCGAAGTGCCTGGACCTCGAGGACGACGTCATCGAGTTCTGGTACGTCGACCACCTCCACACCGGTCTCGGCCCGTACGGCGAGTTCGGTCTGACG